>JAOULY010000103.1 GCA_029881775.1 Gammaproteobacteria bacterium | reverse complement strand
CTACTGGTTGGTAATGGGGGGCGGAGGGAATAAAAATAAATCCCTCCGTTCCCTTTCGCAGGCTAAAAGTTATCAGGCTTGTTTCGCAGTGCGCCGGTGACAATCGCGTATGACCATCGACAGGCCGCGCATGATGCCAAGGCTGATCTCCGGATAACTGAGGATCAGGCCGCGTAGCCGGCCCTTTTCAAGGGATAGTAAACGGGTTTTCTCCAGTACGTGGGCCGTGGCGGAGCGGGGCAGGTCATCAACCAGGTTCATTTCACCAAAGTGCTCACCGGCGCCGGGTGTTGCCACGAATTCCTTCTGTTCCGGGTCCGGTGACAGCGAAATGCCGATGCGACCCTCAATGATGATATACAGATGGTCCCCCTGTTCGCCAATGTCGAATACCCGCTCACCTGGAAAATACTCGCTTTCGGACAGTGCGCTGGCAACCAGCCGCAAGTCATCGATGTTGACTTCGCGGAACAGGTTGGACTGCTTCAGCAACAGGATTCGATCATTCTGCGTAGACATGGTGTCTGACTCCCTGGTTTCACGTTGCGTCTGTGACATTTTATATAGTGAGTTTGCCGGACCACCGGCCCAGCTACGGCACCACTGCAAGGCGTCGTCCAGACTGGTGAACAGCGAATTATTGCCGGTATCCTGCCGGGAGTCCTGCAGCATGCGGCTCAGCTCCCGTGCCGCGGGCTCACTGTCGAGTGTCGTCAGAGCCTCGCAGGCGCCGGCTACGAAACGCTCGTCACCGCTACGTATCCCGGCGCGTATTATCCCGATGTGTGCCGGTTCGTGTAATGGTTCCAGTGCCTGTAACGCCAGGTCTATGTTATCCCGGTAGCGTTCCTCGAGTATGCAGGAAAGCAGCTGCAGGTCCGGGCTGGCTACACCTTCCAGTTCGAGTATCTGCCTGCGTGCCTCCTTCATCTGCGATGCCTCCCGGGCCTTGTTCACGGCCAGCTGCCGCAACAGGGAGGCCGGCAGTCCTGCACGGATGCCGGTGTCAAGAAGGGTGTGCTGGGCGCGCGGGTTGCCCCGGTTCTCGACAATCAGCCAGCGTGTAATTTCCGCAACCAGGTCAGTTGCGCGATGCTTCATGACTTCGGTCGCAAGTGCGCGAACGTCGGCATGACCGTCTTCCAGTGCGTGCAGCAGGCAGGTATCGGCCTCGCTGTCGTCGAGCACACCAATACACCCGACTGCCGCAGCACGTAATCTATGGTCGTTGTCTGCAAGCAGGTGCGCAAGTGTCGGTCCGAATTCCGGAAAAGGTTTAAACCCGGCATGCTGGCAGGCTGCCAGCACCCGCATCCGAACAGTGGAATCGTCATGCCGTAGCAGCTTCAGGGTGCTTGTCTGCATGCTGTCCAGTAGCTGCTGCCGGGTATCGCCCGCCAGGCATTCAAGCGCCGGGAACAGCGACAGCGCCGCCAGCTGTTCATTTAGCGTGCCCTGCAGGAGCTTCACCCAGCTTTGCAGTGCCAACTGGCGGGAGTCGGTTCCCTGTGCCGTTAGCAGGCCATGTATCGCGACGGCCTGCAGACGCGGGTTACCGCTGTGCATGGCCGCATCAATGTGGCCGTTTGACTGTGCATCTTCCAGTTCGATCAGTGCCCGCAGTGCCGTGGCCTGCAGATGTTCATCGTTGTGAGTCAGCAGCGGTCGAACGGCATCGGCCATGCCCGCGGGGGCGAGCGGCAGCAACTGCCCGATCAGCCAGTCGGCGCTGCCGGCGTCAACACGGCCGAGTTCGGGCAGGAGATAGTCTGCTGCATGCTCGGGGAACCCGGTGAGAATGCGTTTGGCATGAGACAGGAAAAGGCCATCATGCTTGCGCAGTGAGTTGCCGAGTTCCTGCAGCAGGGTGTCGCCGCCGGCACGCAGGTCTATTGCAGTTTCGTTGCCGGGTACAAATACCCGGTCTTTCAGCGTATCCACCAGTGCAACTGCATAGGCATTGTTCATGCGCCGGTTGTAGTAAAGAAATCCCAGTGCCGCGAGTAGTCCGGGTGCGAGGAAATACACCGGACTGTCGAATTGCTGCATCAGCCATAGCGTGATACCGCATATGAGCAGACCCAGCGGCAGCACCACCGCAACTGTCACGGCACGCGCCCGGCCCTGCATGTATTGCGGTACTGCATTGAAGAACAGGGAGCGCACCGGTTTATGAATGGCCTCGATCAGGGTGTCGCGATTGAAACTGCCAAGCAGGGCGGAAGGCAGGCCAAAGTGTGCGATCAGGCCGAAGTAGCTGGCCACAGTGGTGATCGGGAAAACCAGGTTCATGCGTTGCACGCCATGGCGTAACAGGGCGCGGTTGGTGATAAAAACCTGGATAAGCAGGGTCAAAACGCTGTTGACGGCAATCAACACGGCGAGAAAGGCGGTCAGCGATTCCTCTGACGTGAAGGTCTCCGTGTACACCCGGTTCACGCTGTAGGTCAGTACATAGAAAGTGAACACCAGGCATAGCAGCGACAGCGAAGCGTATTTCAGCAGGGATGACTGCCAGACGAAAACCAGTCCCTCCTGTAGCTGGTTGAGGGCCCCGTGCAGGGGCTGGCGAGACTTGCGTTGCGCACGGAAGAACCTTGATGGCCCTGTGCGTCGATGCCTGATCGTGAGTAGCAGGATGGCGGATATGCCGAGCCCCAGCCATACCAGCAGCAGGTTGTGTACGCCGAGGACGCTGGCGCTGATGCTGGTAAACAGTGCCCCGGCCAGGGCGCCAAGCTCTGCACCGGCGAATATGATGGAAGAGAGTCGCTTCGACTGCAGCGTGTTGAAGTTCTGGCTAACGTACAGCGTGGCATGTACGAGCAACAGTTCGGCAGCCACCTTGTGCAGCAGGTAGTAAAAGGGATAAATACCGGCCAGCGGGAAGTAGGTGATGCACACCCAGCTCACCAGCAACAGCACGGCCAGCACTGACAGCATGCCGCGAAAGAATGTTTCTGCGGGAAAGTAATCGACCACGGTGGCGTAGATCATGCTGGCCAGCCCGAGGAACAGGCTGAGACCCAGAAAGACCAGCGGCAGGTACTCGATGCCGTAGCGTTTCAGGAACATTGCATCGGCACTGGCCCGGCCGATCGACAGGCCGGCGCCCAGTATGATGAAGAACAGCAGGAAGAACAGGACCTGGCCGGACTCCTCCTCCTGTATCAGTAGCAGGCGGGTCAGTCGCTTCACGATTGGTGGGTATCGGCCGCTGTTACCGGCCGCATTCGACTAACTGTGCAGTGAGTAACGGGGCTTTAGAAAAACCCGTAATAGTGACACCGCTACCGGAGTGTATCTGCCCGCGCCCGGCTGCGACCGGCAGGGATTTGATGTTACTGGCAGCTGTTTTATCGAGCGCGTAACTCACGACGGGTAACGGTGACATCGGTCCGGGCGGGATGGCGCTGCGGCCACGGACAATAAAGCTGCTCTGGTTGATGCTGCGTCGTGCCCGGCAGGGTTCCCGCAGCAGGGCGGCAACATTCAGGAACGATTCGGGCAGGTCGGTGAGACCGCTGCTCAGGTCGGTATCGGGCGACTGGATGTTGACCGTACCGTTAATGCCGAGTGCCGAGGAGGCGTCGACAATACTCTCGGCGGATGACACGAAATTATTTGCGACGATGAGAATGTTGCCGCCGTTACCGCCGAAGGCATTGGCAACGACCCGGCTGTTGTTGAGGATGACGAACTGTGGATCGATGGTGATGTTGCCGCCGTTACCGAAGCCGCTTTCAACCGAGGTGGTGATATCGCTATTGAGTAGATAAACGAGCCTGGGTGCAGTGATGTTGATATTGCCGCCATCGGCGCTTACTGCGCGCGTGCGGATAAAGCTGCCATCCATCTCCAGGGAGTCGCCGGCCGTGACGGTGATGTTACCGGCATTGCCGGCACCTGTACTGACGGCCGAGACACCTGTTGCTGGATTCAGGGTGACGTTGTCCGCGCTGAGTTCAACATCACCGCCCGCACCGTTCCCGGCCGTACCGCTGGCGATGACGGCATTACCGGCCAGGTCAATACGGTTCGCCGTAAGCTGTACCAGTCCGCCATCACCGCCGCCGGTAGCGCCGGACAGGTTAGGGCCGCCGCGCACGAAAAAGTTGCCGCTCTCTGATTCGCTGGAGATTCTCGCGTTATCACTGGCCGTGATGCGATCATTGGCGACGATGATGACATCGCCCGCATTACCGGAACCCTCGGTACCGCTGGTGATAACGGCATCACCGCCCAGGGTGAGCAGGTCGGTGTCGATGGTGATGGTGCCGCCGTTGCCGGATGCGAAGGTGGTGGTCGAGATGACGCTCTGGTCGGTCATCGACAACGAGTCGCTGTCGATGTCGATGGTGCCGGCATCACGGGTCGTCTCCGTGTAGCTGATGATCCAGGCTTCATCGTGCATTTCGATGGTGTCGACATCCACCGTGATAACGCCGCCGGCACCCTGGCTGCCCAGCTCGGTGGATGAATTGATGGTGGCATCGCCGGTCATGACGAGGCCATCGGCGATGATGACGATGTTGCCGGCATCACCACTGGCATTGCTGCCGAAGGTGCTGGTCTTGATGACGCTGTCGTCCGCCATGTCGATCGTGTCCGTCGTAATCGTTATGCTGCCGCCGTTGCCGGAGCGCAGGGTATCCGAGGAGATCGCAGCACGGTCCGTGGCAATCAGCGTGTTTGTGTTCACGGTAATGGTGCCGCCGGCGCCGTTGCCGGACGAGTCACTGCTGATGCGGGTGTCACCGCTGATGATCAGGGTGTCGGCATCGATAGTGATCGAACCGGCATCACCGTTAAAGAAGAAGGTGCGCGTCAGCAGCTTGGAATCGCCGCGCAGATCCGCCGTGCCGGAGACCGCGATGTCGATGCCGCCGCCGTTGGTGTTCTCGATCACCTCCGCCCGAACGAGCCCCTCGTCCAGAACAAACTCGCCACCGCGTATGACGATGCGGCCACCACCGTTGAGATCGCCGGGGACGGTGGTGGTGACATCCAGGTTGCCGACCTCACCGAGGCCGAGAAAGGGGAACGTGCGGGAAGGATTGGCCACCGTGATGGTACCGAGCGAGGTAAAGTTGCCGAGGTTGATGGCCGCGGGATCGACCGGCACCTCGCCGGCGGAGGCCACACTTACCAGCACTACCTGGCCATCGGGTGCATAGAGATTGCCGTCGACAATATCGATATCACCGCCGACCAGTTCCAGCGTCGCGCCGTTCGGGGTGCGCAGCAGGCTGTCTCCGACGCTGATCGGTGCGGGCGCACTGCCGAGGAAGCCGAACGCGGCAGGTGCTGCGGTCACCAGCACGGAATTGCCCGGGTTGCTGGCATCGAAGCGGCCGTTGGTACCCAGTTTAAGGTAGTCGGCGGTACTCGCATAAAAACTGCCGCTGATATTCAGCGTGGCATTGTCGCCGATCATGACGCCGTTGGGATTAAGCAGGTAGACGTTGGCGCCCGGAATGGTAGAGCGCAGCAGGCCATTGATGGTCGTGTTGCTGCTGCCGGTCACGCGACTGATGATGTTGCTGATCGACACTGGTCCGGAGAAGGTGGCCGATTCGCCGGTATAGATATTGAAAGCGGAAAAGCTGTGAAACAGGTTGCCACCGACTTGCTGGCCGAGGCTGTCGGTCACCTGGAAATCGGGGCCGGACAGCGACAGCGCGGCACCGAGCGTACCGTCTGTGGTGATCTCCGCATTGACCGGAATGGCGGCCGTGAAAAACAACGCGAGGGTTGCGCGGAAGCGTTGCCTGCTGGCAAGTCTGTGCACGGATAATTGCATGGTTCCCCGATGATAACGGATCATTCGTTACGGCAGGATGGTAATACCGCACAGTCAAATTGTTTATTAATTACTTCATTTCTAATACTTATTTATTATTCTCATAGTTACGCGAGTCTGGCAAGCTTGAGGGAGGGTGCCCGTTTTTCGGTGTGTCCGGCCGGAATAAAGGGCCGTACCCGGACGTCATAGAAATGTAACCGCGCGGCGCTTTAGCCGCTAGTGCGGCTGCCTGGCAGGATGTTCGCTGGTTGGAACATGATAAGAATCAATAAATAATGCTTTCTATTTACATTGTTATCTTAAATACCCTGAAATGCCACCTGGTGCGTGCAGTTGCGCCATGCCCGACCCTGCTGTCTCCCGTACCCGGCTGGCCCCGGATTGCTGGCCGGTTTGCGCGGTGGCTGCTGTGCATGCTTCTTGCCGGGGCATGTCCGGCAGTATCTGCACTGCCCGAGACCAAGCTGACCGCCAGCGACCGGGATGCCGGGGACAACTACGGGTACGCGGTGGATATCGATGGTTCGTATGCCGTGGTGGGAGCGAAACGGGAAGGGACCTCCGCCGAGGGCGCTGCCTACATTCTGTACAAAAACACCGCCGGCACGTGGAGCCAGCAGCAAAAACTGGTTGCACCTTTGCGAGCGGCATCAGATTTCTTCGGACATGACGTGGCGATTTCCGGAGATCTGGTTGCAGTGGGCGCCTATGGATATAACGGAGAAGCGGGCAGGGTTTATATCTACAGAAGGAGTGGCACTAACTGGTCACTGGAGAAGGAGATTACCAGTTCGTCACTGGGTACCGGTGACAGGTTCGGTTATTCGCTAGACCTGTCCGGCAGCACCCTGGTTGTCGGGGCCTACCGGGATGATGACGGCGGTAGCAATGCAGGTGCGGCGTATGTATTCACGCGCACTTTCAATGTGCTGTTAAAACAAGCATTCTGGA
>JAOULY010000102.1 GCA_029881775.1 Gammaproteobacteria bacterium | reverse complement strand
TATCTAATTTGATTTACGGATTATTCCGGGGCTTGTACAACCGTGCTGCCTGCTCCGTGATATCGATATGCGGATATGTCTGAATCTGAGTAGGGTGCGCTGTGCGCACCGGCAGGGTTTGAATAAAACACGGTGCACATGGTGCACCCTACGGATTACTGCAGGAGGAGACCGCAGCCGTTAGTGGCCATGTGTTACGTTCCTGATACGCAACTACAAATTATTTACCACGGAATCCACGGAAGGACACGGAAAAGATCAATACTATTGCTGATAAAGCGTTCGCGTTACACCGGCAATACCCTAAGGGAGGCTGCTGCACCCCGCCCGCAATGACGAGTGGGTTCCGGCGAAGCCGGACTGATATTTTCCGTGTCCTTCCGTGGATTCCGTGGCTAAATAATATTAATCAGCACAACCCGGACCGCAGTCTGACCTCATGGTAAAAAAATAACCTGGCACCCGCCCGATGGATGAACTGCTACAAACACTGCTTGACTGGGTTGCGCTGCACCCGTACGCGTTCAACACGGCCGTGTTTTGCATTTCCCTGATGGAGTCCCTGGTCGTGCTCGGTCTGCTGATTCCCGGCGCCGCCATGTTGTTCGGTGCCGGCGCATTGATTGCCACCGGCGCCCTGCCCCTCTATCCCATCCTGTTCTGGACCATAGCCGGTGCAATCACGGGCGATTTCCTCAGCTATTTCCTGGGTCATCATTACCACCAGCGGCTGCGCGTCATGTGGCCATTCCGGCGCTACCCTGAACTGGTGAACAACGGCGTGGACTACTTTGTTCACCACGGCGGCAAGAGCATCTTCATGGCACGTTTTATCGGCCCGTTGCGGCCAATCATCCCGGCGATTGCCGGGATGATGAACATGACGACAGGGCGCTTCCTGCTGATAGACATCATTGCCTGCATCCTGTGGGCACCGGTTTACATACTGCCCGGCATGGTGTTCGGCGCCTCGCTCGGACTCGCCGCCGAAGTCGCCGGACGCCTGGTGGTCCTGCTGGTCGCGCTTACCGGTTTTGCCTGGCTCGGCGTGTGGCTGATCAACAGCCTGATACGGATACTGCGCCCACACGCGGCCAGCCTGACGAACCGCGTCCTGCACTGGTCACGCAACCATCCGCACATCCAGCCACTGGCCGGCTCGCTGCTGGATCCCGACCACCCGGAAGCGCGCGGCCTTGCCATCCTCTCCATGCTGATGTTTATCACCCTGTGGTTGCTGCTGCTGCTGATTTCAAGCGAACTGCTGCATGGTCAGCTGCTGTCTGGCATCGATGCGTACATCTTTCATACCCTCGACCAGTTACGCACACCCTGGTTTGATAGCGTCATGGTGTTTTTCACCGGGCTGGGCAACCAGCGGCTGCTGGCGGTAGTGCTGGCCGGCGGCGTTGCCTGGCTGTTATGGCAGGGCCGCACCCAGGCAGCCGTCCACTGGCTGATCACCTACCTGTGCGCCGGCCTGCTGACATGGATTCTGAAAGTCACGACCGCCATCGAACGCCCGCTTGAATCCATCGCCGGCCATTCATTCCCGAGCGCGCATACCAGCATGAGTCTCGTCGTCTACGGTTTCCTGGCGCTGCTGATCGCGCGCGAACTGCCGCTTGCGCGGCGCTGGCTACCCTACTCCGCGGCCGGCATGCTGATCCTGCTGATAGCCTTGTCTCGTGTGTATCTGGGCGCGCACTGGTTCTCGGATGTACTGGCCGGTCTGAGCCTGGGTATTTTCTGGGTCACCCTCATCGGCATTGCCTACGATCGGCACCGGGCACCGGTATTGCCGGTCAGGCAGTTGCTGCTGGTCACCGGGGTGTTGCTGCTGGTTGTCGGCAGCTGGCAGACACGCCAGCACTTCTCACGGGAACTTGCACTGTATGAGCCCCGCATACAGATGCAATCGATCATGCAGGCCGACTGGGTGAAAGCCGGCTGGGAGTCGCTACCCGCCTACCGCGTCGACCTGGAAGGCGGGCACAGCCAGCCCATCAACTTCCAGTGGGGCGGATCACTGGCCACATTGCAGTTGGTGCTTATAAAACAGGGATGGCAACCGGCACCGACGCTCAGTCCGGTCAGCGCAATGAACTGGCTGGCGCCCGAACCGGATATCAATACCTTGCCAGTACTGCCGGAAGTGCATGACGGCCAGCACCAGACGCTGTTTATGATTGCACCACATGCAGCCGACGAAGAGCTGCTGACCGTCGTCCGGCTGTGGCCTTCGAACCGACGGCTGGCGGGCAGCGGGAGTACGATCTGGATGGGCAAGGTAGCCTCGCTATACGTGGAAAACCGGCTGCCGCTGGTCAGTTACCTGCGCTCGAGAAATGACTATGTCGCACCGCTGGAAAAACTGCTTTCGGCGCTGCAGAACCGCGCGTCCATTGAAACCCGTTCGGTATTACGTGCAGAACCGGAAGCGGATATTTACTGGCAGGGTCAGGTGCTGCTGGCGTGGGAAACAGCTTCCTGAGTTGACGGCGCCTGTATTTCCGCAACGCCGTCCAGCGCCCGCTCGAGATGGGTCAGCAGGATATTGCTGCTGAATGGCTTCGTCAGGTAACTGAACACGCCGCGATTGGCCGCCTCAAACGCATCCGGTATGGTGCCATGCGCCGTCAGTATCAGGACCGGCAGGGATGGATGTGCCTGGTGCACATGATTGAACAGGGTCATGCCATCCATGCCGTCCATTTGCAGGTCAGTCACTATCACGTGTGGCGTGCTTTCCGCCACCCGCGCCAGCGCCTCTTCACCACTGCTGACGGCCATCACCTCGTAGCCCGCCGCCAACAGTCGCATCGATAGCAACCGCAACAGGTCGCGATCATCGTCAACCAGCATGACGACTGGCTTACAGGACTCTCTTGGTAACTTCACGGGACCGTCCACTTTCACGCCCGGCACTATCATAGGTGGTCATGACCAGGTAATAAGTCCCGACAGGGACATTATCCACCGAGGCATTCGTTGCAGTCCCGTCATCCAGGATAACCCGATGCGGATAATTCCCTCTGCTCGAACCGTAATAGATACGGTAGCCATTGATGTCTGCCAGTGATAACGGACTGCCATCTGCACGCGCCGCTGGCGCCGTCCAGCTAACGCTGATACTGCCAGTGGCCGTAGAAGTGATTCCGCTTCCGCCTGATATCGTTGAGCCGGTTCTTCCGCCAGAGATCGTCGAGCCGGTTCTTCCACCAGAGATCGTGTCGGTAGTTGATGTAAATGAAGATGAGCTACCCGTACTGACTACACCATTGCTGCCACCACCACAGGCGGCAAGTCCCAGCGTCAGGGCAAGCAGTAACGAGGCTCGCGAGATTACATTGTGAGTTGAATTTTGCATGCCCTCGTTATTGCAAGGACAATGCCAACTATATAAGTAGTTGATTCTATTATAATGATATGAACTTACGGTTATTTGACGCCACGTGCGCAGGCAGGATCCCGCGCTGTCCCACGCCCGTCATCGTCGAAACCGCCTTGAGACAGGCCCAGTCATTCTACTGTAACTATCTGTTAATTATTGTTATATCGTGCTTCTGTCGGCGAAAAAAAAACGCCGGGCTGCCCCGCAAATACAGCTGTACCCGGGCGGCCCCATTTGTCGTCGATGAACTACATGAAAAACCGGTCGCACTTCATATTGTTAGCGGAAATGCCCGAATAATCGTCTGCAATCGGCAACAATTTGCAGTAAAAACAACAATTAAAGTGTGTCTATTTGGGCGCCGTGCTACTGGCTTGTGCAACCGGGTCCCGGGTCGACGGCACCGCGACATCGGCTATGCCATTCAGTGCACGTTCGAGGTGGGCAAGCAGGACCTTGCTGTTGAACGGCTTCGTCAGGTAACTGAACACGCCGCGACTGGCGGCCTCAAATGCATCCGGTATGGTGCCATGCGCCGTCAGCACCAGGACCGGCAGCGATGGATGCGCATGGTGCACATGCCTGAACAACGTCATGCCGTCCATACCGTCCATTTGCAGGTCGGTCACCATCACGTGCGGCCGGCACGCGTCCAGTTGCGCAAGCGCGGCTTCACCGCTGGTGACAGCCGTTACCTCGTAGCCCGCCGCCAACAAGCGCATCGACAGCAAGCGCAACAGGTCGCGATCATCGTCAACCAGCATGACGACCGGTTTACGGGACATTCTTGGTTACTTCACCGGAGCGCTGACCTTCACGTCCGGCACTGTCGTAGGTCGTCATGACCAGGTAGTAAACGCCCGAGGCCAGGCCGCTGACGGTAGTGTTCATGGCACTGCCATTACTCACAACATGCCGGTTCGGGTAATTACCCCGGCTGGTACCGTAATAAACGTTGTAGCCGTTAATTTCAGAAAGTGACAGCGGCGTACCATCTGACCTCGTTGCCGGTGCCGTCCATCTCAGGCTAAAACTGCCACCAGCCGTGGTACCTGTCCCGTCGTTCCCCGGGCCCGCAGAACCGGAGCCGGTATCACCCATGGCAAAGACCGTCTGGTTCACGGCATTGACCTGCGCCGTAGAGGCGGTTGAAACCCGGTTGATGGCGATATTCAGACTATTCGTACTGCTTGCCGGCAGCACGCTCGCTACGCCAGCGGGTGTAGCGCTGACGGCGATATTGCCCAGCGCATTCGCAACACTGGCCAGCGCCCCGCTACTGTCCAGCACCTGCGCCGCCGCGACAGCAACACGAGCCTCGGTCAGAAGATCGGCGGTAACCCGCACGCTATCAGTCAACTGGTTCGACCTGACGCCGGCGAAGGTACTCAGGATCGATTGGTCGATAACACCGGTGGCAATCACGCCGTCGACGCGCAGATTATTGCTCAGTGCCTCGACCAGCACCTGGCCGGTCACCACATTGAATACGGCAGTCACCGTTGGGTTGACGCCCGGTCTGCCGAGTCCGTCCGGGTGCCCGTCGGTCATGTCGGCGGCCAGCGCCCTGACAACCGTATTACCGTTCATTGGCTGCCCGCTGGCATTGATCTGGTCACGCGTACGGCGCACCGCCTCACCCAGGGCCTCACTGGCTTTTACCATCTGCGCAACGTTGTGGGCGGTAATCGGGGTACTGATCGGGTCCGGCAGCGCCGAACGATTCAGGCCGAAGGACAATCGACCCATGACCAGGGATTTTGCGGTGCTGATGTTGGCCTCGGTCAGGCCACCGGGTAGCCGCCTGGCCACCTGCGTGACCAGCGTCGAGAAGGGATTGATATTCACGATGGTTTCCGTCGCACGAGCCATGACCGATTCCATCTGGAAGTCGGGCTGCCTGCCCGTCACCAGGTCGATACCGCCACTCACCACCAGGCGTAAGGGGTAGTCGGCCATCGCCGGCCTGACCCTGGCGTGGTATGTCGCCTGACTGTTGCTGACGAGTGTAGCCAGGGTATGCCCCCTGACGCTGATGACATTGATAGAGGCACCGGTGACCGGTCCGTCACCCACACTGCCAGTAAATACCACCTCGGTGCCGATGGTGTTCGCTAGTCGTGATGAGTGCCCCGCATCGACACTGTTATCGTCACCACAGGCGGCCAGCCCCAGCGTCAGCGCTATCATCAGTATGGATCGCAGAAAGAAACCGTGTGTTGAATTCCGCATGCCCGCGAACAACTGCAAGAACTGTACCGATATTACAACATATTGTTTTTATTATTTTTATTGTAGAGCACGGACATTCTCCGCCATTGCCCTGGATGAAAAAGCACCGATTCAGACCCGTCATCGGGGTCGGACAGGCTGAAATCCTGGTCGGGCATACCTCTGTAACTACTTGTTATTAATTGCAATAACACGCATCAACCCGATTGGCATGCGTGCGGACTACCACTGGAATAACGCACTGCACCCGAACGGTCTATTTGTCGTCGATCTCACACAATTGAAATTACAATTATTTCAATCTCTTAGTGAAAGAACGCCATTAACCGTCTGCAATCGACGACAAATAGCAGTAAAAACTGTACCTAGCACAGTGTATGCGGGACCGCCGTTCATCTGCGCAGGGCGTACAGGCTTGTCGGGCTGAGCGGGTGCGCATAACAGTCGTCAGCGCGCCCTGTTCCATTACCTGCTGCCTGACAGTGATCGAGGCCCATCGGGCGAGGACGCGTCGTGGCGACCTGACAACCATCCGGCGATTTACCGGGCGAGCTTGCTCACCGCGCCTGACTGCGCACTTTCCCGCCCGCTCATATCGTAGGTGCTCATGACCACGTAATAGCTACCCGCAGGAATATTACTGACTGTCGTGGCCACTGCCGTGCCATCAGTGACATCGACGCTGTTGGGGTAATTACCCACTGTAGTCCCGTAATAAACGCGGTAACCGTCAATTTCGGCCAGCGATATGGGTGTCCCGTCAGAGCGTGTCGTCGGTGCCGTCCAGGACAGCGAGAAACTGCCGCTGGATACCATCACCTGGATGCTGAAGGCCGGCAGGCTGACCGTGTTGGTGCCATCCGTGACAGAGATGACGATATTGCTGTGGCTGCCTGACTGCGTCGGCGTACCACTCAACCGCCCGGTCGACGTGTTAAAACTGGCCCAGCCCGGCCGGCCGCTGATACTGAAGGTCAGTGCATTGCCATCGGCATCGGACGCTCTCGGCTGGAAGCTGTAGAAGTTGCCGGCGAACACACTGGTGGCCGGTGAACCGCTGATCGCGGGCGGGGTATTCACCACCGGCGCCGCGTCCACACGAATACTGAAGGCCGGCAGGCTGGTCGTGACGGTGCCGTCACTCAC
>JAOULY010000101.1 GCA_029881775.1 Gammaproteobacteria bacterium | reverse complement strand
CTGGGCCTGTTGCCGCCTTTGCCGACCGGTTGTACACCGGTGTGGGAAAGTGAGCAGTGGCGGGCGCATTGAGTGTGACTGTTTCGTTTCGCGCAAAGACGCAGGGGCAGAATGGGTAAGAAAATCTCGCGCAAAGACGCCAAGGCGCAAAGAAAAGATTTGCCACAGAGAACACGGAGAACACAGAGAGTTATAAATGAATAACCAGAAAAACTTTTCGCGCAAAGACGCCAGGGCGCAAAGAGAAAATAATATAATTCTGGAAAATTTGTAGATTTACACCCGGTTATTTCTTCCGGACCGGAATCAATACCTGTTAATTCGATAATTATTTGCTGACTTACTGCAAGGGGATTGCAAAATATTTCGCCATTAAAGATGCAATAATAATGTTTTGCTTTGCGCCTTGGCGTCTTTGCGCGAGAAAAAATCTGATCAAATGAGCCAGTTCTTCCAAATTCACCCGGTCAATCCGCAGGTTCGCCTGATCCGGCATGCCGTCGAGATCATTCGCCAGGACGGATTGATCGCCTACCCGACTGATTCCAGTTATGCACTCGGTTGTCATGTCGGTGACAAGCATGGCATGGAGCGTATTCGCCGCATTCGCGGCCTCGATGACCGGCATAATTTCACGCTGGTTTGCCGTGACCTGTCCGAGATATCGACCTATGCAAAAGTCGATAACAGCGCCTATCGACTGTTGAAGTCACTGACGCCGGGGCCGTTCACGTTTATCCTGCGCGCCACCAACGAGGTGCCGCGGCGTCTGCAGAACCCGAAACGCAAGACCATCGGTATCCGTGTGCCGAATCACCCGATAACACTGGCATTGCTTGATGAACTAGGTGAACCGCTGATGAGTTCCACGCTGATTCTGCCGGGTAAAGACATGCCGGAGACGGATGCAAATGTCATCCGGGACCGTCTCGAACATGAGCTGGACCTGGTGATCGATGGCGATAATTGCGGGATTGATCCAACCACCGTGATCGATATGACCGACAGTGTGCCGGTGGTGGTGCGCCAGGGTTGCGGTGTCATCGAGGGGATCGACTGACATGCAAACGTTTGCCGAATCGTTATAATCCGCCGATGTCTGAATTAAGCGTGGTGCAACTAATTGCGATCTGGGTCGTGCCGGTATTGCTGGCGATCACGGTGCATGAGACGGCGCATGGCTGGGTCGCGTCAAAGCTGGGTGATAAAACTGCGCTCATGCTCGGGCGGCTGACGCTGAACCCGTTAAAGCACATTGACCCGTTTGGCACGATCCTGTTGCCCGCCATGATGATCATGTTTGCCGGCATCGCAATTGGTTATGCGAAACCGGTGCCGGTGAACTGGCGCAACCTGAATCATCCGAAACGCGACATGGCGATAGTGGCGGCGGCCGGCCCCTTCGTTAATTTGCTGATGGCGATTTTCTGGGCGCTATTGATACGGCTGGGCATGGCGCTGGGTGAATCCGGCGTGGCGCTGCTCTACATGGGCGTCGCCGGTATTTTCATCAATGTCGTCCTGATGGTCATCAATATGCTGCCGTTACCGCCGCTGGACGGTGGCCGGGTGGCGACCGGATTGTTGCCGGGGCCGTTGGCCTACGGGCTCAGTCGGCTCGAACCCTGGGGATTTTTTATCCTGATCGGCTTGCTGGTCACCGGTATACTGGGTGTGTTGCTGTGGCCGCTGCTTGAGTTCTTCCTCGGTATGTTCAGTTCACTGTCGGGTATGCAGGGCATCCAGTTCATGCGCGTACTCAACGCATTGATGGGTAAATAGGAGATAACGATTGGGTGGTTTACATACACAGGGCCGGGTGTTGTCAGGGATGCGTCCCACCGGCCAACTGCATCTAGGCCACTATCATGGCGTCCTGAAAAACTGGGTCAGTCTGCAACAGACCTTCGACTGTTTTTTCTTTGTCGCCGACTGGCATGCACTGACGACCCATTACGAGGACTCCGGCATTATCGCCGCCAGCGTCTGGGATATGGTGATCGACTGGCTGGCGGCCGGCGTCAACCCGGGTTCCGCGCAGTTGTTCATACAGTCGCAGGTACCCGAGCATGCCGAACTGCACCTGTTATTGTCGATGGTCACGCCGCTTGGCTGGCTGGAACGCGTGCCCAGCTACAAGGACCAGCAGGAACGGTTGCGCGAACGTGATCTCGCTACCTACGGGTTCCTTGGCTATCCCCTGTTACAGGGCGCGGATATCCTGATCTACGGTGCCGACAAGGTGCCGGTCGGTGAAGACCAGGTGGCACACGTCGAACTTACCCGCGAGATTGCGCGTCGCTTCAACCATATTTACGGCCGCGAAGACGGCTACGAGGCCGCTGCCGAGGCCGCCATCAAAAAGATGGGCAAGAAGAACGCCAGGCTCTATCGCCAGCTATTGAAGCGTTACCAGGAGCAGGGTGATCACGAGGCGGTCGAGGTGGCGCGTGCGTTGCTGGGGGAACAGCAGAACCTGGCGATCAGTGACCAGGAACGCCTGCTTGGATTCCTCGAAGGCGGCGGTCGCATGATCCTGACCGAGCCCGAGGCGTTGTTGACGCCGGCGTCGAAAATGCCCGGCCTTGACGGGCAGAAAATGTCCAAGTCCTACAACAACACAATCAGCCTGCGCGAGCCGCCGGTTGCCGTGCAGGAAAAACTGCGCACCATGCCGACAGACCCGGCGCGGGTCCGTCGCACCGATCCGGGAAACCCGGACATCTGCCCGGTCTGGCAGTTACACGCGGTTTATTCAAGTGACGAGGTGCGCGACTGGGTACGCGAGGGTTGTACCTCGGCCGGTATCGGCTGCCTCGATTGCAAGCAACCGATTATCGACAGCGTGCTGGCCGAGTTGCAGCCGTTGCAGGAACGCGCCCGCGAGTTCGAGGCGGACCCGGGCCGGGTGCGTGCCATTATCAATGACGGTGCCGAGGCGGCCCGCGCCGTGGCCCGCGCCACGCTCGAGGAAGTACGCGCGGCCATGGGGCTGATTTACTGACACGGCGGCGGTCCGGTCAAATCTGTATATGTAGTAATCTATGCGACACGGAACACAAAATAGGGTACTATCTACTGAATCCTACGCGCCTCACCTGCCAGGTACTCAATGAGCGAAAGCACGAGCCCAGAGACCACGCCGGCCGTCCACCCCCAGGAACAACTACCCCTCGCCATTGTGCAGGGCGAGGCTGTTGCCGAGCTGCCTGCCGATCTCTACATTCCACCCGATGCACTCAAGGTGTTTCTGGAGGCCTTCGAGGGCCCGCTGGACCTGTTGCTGTACCTGATCCGCAAGCAGAACATAGACGTTACCGATATTCCGGTTGCCGATATTACGCGGCAATATGTTGAATATATTGAATTAATGCAGGACATGCAGCTGGAGCTGGCAGGTGAATACCTGGTCATGTCCGCGACCCTGGCCGAGATCAAGTCACGCATGTTGCTGCCGCGCCCCGCCGGTGACGTGGAAGACGAAGACGATCCGCGTGCCGAACTGGTGCGGCGACTGCAGGAATACGAACGTTACAAGCAGGCGGCCGAGGATATCGACGAACTGCCGCGCCTCGGTCGCGACGTGTTCCAGGCCGAGGCCGAGGCACCGGACCAGAAGGTGATCCAGCTGCCGCCGGAAGTTGACCTGCAGGACCTGATCGCCGCGTTCCAGGAAGTCATGAAACGCGCCTCCATGTATGCCCACCACCATGTACAGCTGGAAGCGCTGTCGGTCCGCGAGCGGATGTCCATCGTGCTTAGCCGGGTCAGCAGCGACCGGTTTACCCCGTTCACCGATCTCTACACGGTCGAAGAAGGGCGTATGGGTGTGGTGGTGACATTCCTGGCAATACTCGAACTGGTCAAGGAATCCCTGCTGGACCTGACGCAGTCTGAACCCTATGCACCGATTCACGTCAAGGCGGCCACCGGCAGCCGGGATGCGGCGGTGCCCGAACCCGCTGATCAAGTGACGGCCTGAACCTATGGAAACGACACCGCTCAAGCTCATCCTGGAAGCTATCCTGCTGGCCGCCGGTCGGCCCCTGACACTGGACCAGTTGCTGGCCATGTTCGAGGATAATGAAAAGCCCGAGCGCGCTGACTTGCGCGAAGCCGTCACTGCGCTGCAGGAAGATTACCAGGGGCGCGGCATCGATCTTGTTGAGGTTGGCGGCGGCTATCGCATCCAGGTGCGTGAAACCATGCAGCCCTGGGTTGCACGCCTGTGGGAAGAGAAACCGGCACGCTACTCACGCGCATTGCTGGAAACACTGGCGCTGATCGCCTACCGTCAGCCGATTACACGCGGTGAAATCGAGAGTGTTCGCGGCGTGGCTGTCAGTACCAATATCATGAAGACCCTGCTGGAGCGCGAGTGGGTACACGTGGTCGGGCATCGTGATGTCCCCGGGCGTCCCGCCATGTACGGCACCACCCGGCAGTTCCTGAACTATTTCGGCCTGAAGAACATCGATGGCCTGCCGTCGCTGGCCGAGCTGCGTGATCTGAACGCGATTGGTGAAGAGCTGCAGCTTGACCTGGCCGAGATTCCGGGGCTTGGCATGGAGTCGGCAAATGATGAAGCGGCCGATGAGCTGGAGGCCGGGGCGGTTGCCGCGGCGAATGACGGGGATGACATGGCGCCACCGCAGGATGTGGCCGCAGAAGAGTCTCCCGCGACGTTACACTAGGCTGATTGACGGCGCGCAGTCGCCGTAGCCTGGCGGCCACGTCGCAGATGACAGGATTTTCCACTGGCAGGACGCCCCTGTCAGACCATTACCGGACTTGCACCCCTGCATTGTGCGAGTAAACCGGACACTTCCCGGGTAAACTTCCCATCATGGCCGAACGATTACAAAAAGTTCTGGCGCGTGCCGGTTTCGGTTCGCGTCGCGAGATTGAGACCTGGATACGCGAGGGTCGTATAACGGTCAATAATCGACCGGCAGAACTCGGTGTTTCCGTGACGGAGAATGACCGTGTGAGCATCGATGGCCGTGTCGTGTCATTCAGCGCAGACCCCGGGCGGGATATTCGCACGATTATTTATCACAAGCCGGCGGGTGAACTGACCACGCGCAAGGACGAGGCGGGTCGGCCGACGGTGTTTGACAGTCTGCCGCGTCTCCGCAACGCACGCTGGATATCGATTGGCCGACTCGATATGAATACCTCGGGACTGCTGCTGCTGACGACGGACGGCGAGCTTGCACACCGACTGATGCACCCGTCCTACGAAATAGAGCGTGAATATGCCGTGCGAATTCTCGGCAAGGTTGACGAGTTCGTGCTGAATAACCTGATCGAGGGTGTTCAGCTGGAAGACGGGTTGGCGAAGTTTGCGACCATCCGCGAAGCGGGCGGGCAGGGGGCCAATCACTGGTATCACGTCACGGTGCATGAGGGACGCAATCGTGAAGTGCGCCGCCTGTGGGAATCGCAGGGACTCAAGGTCAGTCGGCTCATCCGGGTGAGTTTCGGGCCGATCGCCTTGCCAGCCAACCTGCGGGCGGGTCGGTTCCGGGATCTCGAACCGGCCGAAACAGCCGCGCTGTATGCGGCGGTCGGGCTGCCTGCGCCGAAGACTGTGCAGAAACGCCGTCCGCCAACGCGACGCGCTCGCCGCGCACGCTAGATGCCCGCCGCTGCGCCGGCAATGACCCGCCGCCAGCTGCTGGCAACCTATCATTCCCTGCTGTTGTCTTTCGGGGCGCAGCACTGGTGGCCGGCCGATTCGCCCTTTGAGGTTATGGTCGGCGCCATACTCACGCAAAATACCGCATGGACGAATGTTGAACGCGCCATCGCCAACCTCGTTGAGCGTGACAAGCTGGATGCGACCAGTATCGTTCGTGCGCGCAACGATCACCTGGCCGGCTGGTTACGCCCCTCGGGTTATTTCAATATCAAAGCGGTCCGCCTGAAGAACTTCTGTCGCTGGTACCTGGAGCAGGGCGGGTTCCGTGCATTGTCACGCCTGCCGACACAATCCCTGCGCAGGGCGTTGCTGTCGGTTAACGGTGTCGGGCATGAAACGGCAGACGACATGCTGTTGTATGCGTTTGAACGCCCGGTGTTCGTCATCGACGCCTACACACGCCGGTTGTTTTCACGACTCGGCTTTGTCACGGGAAATGAAAACTATGATGAACTGCGCCTGGCGATCGAGGCCCAGCTGGACCCCGACGTTGCGCTGTACAATGAGTATCATGCGCTGATCGTCAGGCATGCGAAGGCGCATTGCCGTGTAAAGCCGCATTGCACGGAGTGCGTGTTGAATCACCTGTGTCCGGCCGCAGGCGCGCCGGCCAGGCGTGACCAGGCTGGAATCTGCTAAAATGTACGGCAGCAGGCAGGCGGAGAGCGGGGGGCTGGTGCAATGGAAAATCACGCTGTAATGGCAGGAAAGCAAACAGGTATGTCGCTGTACCGTGCGCGTGACGCAGCGACTGTAACGGCGTTAATGCTGCTCACGGTTGCCATGCTGCTGGCTGGCTGTGAAGGGAAGTCACCGCCGGAAAATAACGCTGCCACACCGGCTGAACCGCTGCACACGCCGGCGTCGGTTGCAACGGATACGGAATCGCCGACGCTTGAATCGGGGATGGTTAACCCGGGTTACGAGGAAAAGCCCGCCTGGTTTGCCAGTTCCTTCCTGGATATCCGTGACGACGTAAGCGAGGCGGCGGCTGCCGGCAAACGCGTGATGCTGTATTTTTACCAGGATGGTTGTCCCTATTGTAAAAAACTGCTGGATACCAATTTTGCCCTGGCAGACACCGTCACGCGCACGCGCGAGAAGTTCGAAGTGATCG
>JAOULY010000100.1 GCA_029881775.1 Gammaproteobacteria bacterium | reverse complement strand
TAGGTGGCATGGATACGCTTGTCGCTACCGATACGCGAAGAGACATGCCACTGTAGCAGGCCTTCGCCATTCGTGATCTGCTGCTCCGATACTTTCAGCACCAGCGGGTCTGCGGCATCGCCGTTCCTGTCATCCAGCGACGGGTTCAGGCGCACAAGAAATATCTCCTCCACATCGAGGACACCCGCGCTTACCGCCTGCTTGTAGACCAGGTAGAGCGTGTTGTCGAAGCTGTCCACGTTGACCGTGGCACTGCCGGCACGCAGACCGTCATCGATCGACAGCAACGTGGCATCAATCAGTACGGCGCTGGTAGCACCATCGACCATCGCGTAGTAGACCTCGTTACCCATGGTCGCGGTATTACCGAAGACGATGTGGGCGTGCCCGCTGGTATCGACATCGATATCGGGCAGACCGGCACCCGGAACAGTCCCGCCGATTGCCAGCGGCGCCAACAGGCCATTCAACAGATTGCCGTCAGTATCGATCTTGACGTATTGCAACGGGCCGCCGCCACTGTTTTCCCAGACCACGTGCAGGTTACCGCTGCTCTCGCCGCGAATGCGGGGGTGTAGCGCCGTTCCCGATGTGGATAGTGGTATCTCGACCTCACGGATGTCTGCTGCCAGCACCGCACTGCCATCCAGCGGCGCAAGCGAGGGGTTCAGTCGCATAAACCAGACTTCACCATCATTGGTGTTCTGCCAGACGATATAGATCAACCCACCGACGGCCGCCATGGCCGGCCAGCTATTGGCATTACCGCTAGCGCCCGTGTTGACCTGTACCGGCGGGATCAGCTCGGTTCCGGCAGAATCTTGCAGCGTGTAAAAGATCGCACCACTGTCGACACTGGCATCAAACCACACCAGGTGCAGGTTGCCGCCGGCATCTATACGGTAATCAGGAAAATCGGCGACCCCCGCGGTTGCTGTGAGCTGAGCGGGAACGGCGCTGGCCGCCATTGAATACTGCATCAGCAACAAGGCTGCCATCAAACTGAAAATCCTGCACATCGAATTCGCTCTCCGTCGAAAAATAATCATTTGTTCAGGCGGGTGAACTTGGACCCTTCCAGCGTCAGGTTATACATCAGGCCCTTGTTGTCGAACACGAAGCCAACAACCGGATCCTTGATTTCCGCTGTATTGATATCCTTGCCGACACCCCACTCGACCAACGCCACGGATCCATCGACGCCGGCCTCCCAGCCATCGCTCTTGCGGAAATCCGACAGTGCCTTCTCCGTCATAAATATAACCACGACCGTCTTGGACTGCGCGCCCAGCTGAAAACCGATCGAGGCCGACGCGGTGTTGTAATAATCTACTGTCTTGCCGCCAACCCGCAATGCACCTTCGCCATATTCACCACCGATGCCGATGCCTGCCTTGATCACGGTTGGAAACACCAGCACACCGCTCGCGCGCTGCAGGAACTTGCTGCCACCCGGCACCTCGCGCTTGAATCGTTTGAGTGTTTCGTCGACACCAATATCTATTTCGGCAGCCGATTTGGCATGTGCCTCGTTTACCGGCAACCCGGCCGCCATAACAAACAGCAGGCAAACCGTAACCAGTAGCGGATGAATCCGTCGTTGCTGTGTGTGCATTAATCAGTCCTCGGGTAAAACGGCACAGGCCGGTATAGAAAGCTGCCAATTTACAACGGCGCAGCTGATCGCAAATCCAATGTGTTGCATTTATGACTGCCGGAATACTTTTCCAGACAGTCAGACAGAATCGTTGCCGGCTATTATACGTGCATGAGCCGGTGGCATGAATGGCGTCAGATCATTCAGGACGTCCCTGATTCATTCGTCGGTGCGACGACTGCATGGAGACGGTGAAGCTGTCGTGAGGCAGGGTAACGCATGGCGCAGTTCCGGGGAACGAAGTGAGGTGGCAACCGCCAACTGCTTGATTCCATAGTCCGGGATTGCCACGCTACGCTCGCAATGACGGTGTTTTTTGACAATCAACCAGGGATTCCCCGATCAGTTGCCTGCCCGCACCAGCCCACCGAGACCACCCAGCTCCAGCACCTCGTTATACATCTCGCGAATTGCGCGCGGATCTTCGAGTTCCAGCGCCTTCGCCACCAGTTCGCGCGCCTCGCTGTAGGCGAAACTGCGAATAACCCATTTTACGCGCGGCAGGTTGCTAACACTCATACTGAGACTGTTAACACCCAGCCCCAGCAGCGCCAGCGCGGCCGCCGGATCACCGGCCATTTCCCCGCAGACACTGACCGGCTTGCCAAGCTGCTGGGCATCGTTGACCACCTGGCGGATCGCGCATAACACCGCCGGGTGCAAAGACTGGTACAGATGCGCGACCCGGGCGTTGTTGCGATCGACCGCCAGCAGGTACTGCGTCAGGTCGTTCGTGCCGATTGAGAAAAAATCCACGCGCCGCGCCAGGGCTTTGATCTGGTAAACAGCCGAGGGCACCTCGATCATGATCCCGATCGGCGGCCTCACGACCGACTCGCCTTCCTCGAGTAATTCACCGAACGCCTGGTTAATCAGCGTTATGGCGATGTCCAGTTCACTCACTGTCGAAATCATCGGCAACATGATTGTCAGGTTGTCGAGGCCCACACTGGCGCGCAGCATGGCGCGAATCTGGGTAAGAAAGATATCCGGCTGGTCCAGCGAAATACGAATACCGCGCCAGCCAAGGAACGGATTGTCTTCGTGCACCGGGAAATAGGACAACATCTTGTCACCGCCGACATCGAGCGTACGCAGGGTAACCGGCCGTGGCGCAAAGGCCTCCAGCGCGTTGCGGTAAATACGCAGTTGCTGCTCTTCGCCCGGGAACTGCTCCTGCATCAGGAACGGCACCTCGGTACGATACAGTCCAACCCCATCGCCCTCGCTGTGCACCTCGGCACTGCCGCCCGAAACGAGACCGATATTGAGATATAGCGGCACCGTTATTCCGTCCGGCGTTTCCGACGCCTGTCCTGCCACCTCACTGAGCACTTCGGAAAGTTGCGACTCCTGCGACTGCAGGCGTACGAATTCTTTCAGTACCAGTTCAGTCGGATTGACGAAGACGTCGCCGCGGTAACCGTCCGCGATAATGATCTGGCCTTCCAGACGTCCGACCGGCATATCGTCAACACCCATCACTGCCGGGATTCCCAGCGCCTGGGCAAGTATCGATACATGCGATGCACTGGAACCACTGGCGGATACAATGCCGGCCAGGTTTTCTATCGGGATCTCCGCCAGTTGTCCCGGGCTGATATCTTCACCGACCAGCACGGTATTCTCGTAGTACTCCTCGGCGGCGACCCGGTCACTCTGTATGTGCGTCAGGATCCGTCGCCCCAGGTCACGGATATCACTGGCGCGTTCGCGCAGGTAGGAATCCTCCATTTCCTCGAACACCCTGACGTGCTCTGCGATAGTCTCCCGCAAGGCACCCGGCGCCCAGTTACCGGCGCGAATACGATCGATAGTCTCACCCACCAGGCTGTCGCCGCCCAGCATGAGCAGCAAGGCATCGAACAGGGCCAGTTCTTCGGCCGGCAGCACGGCAGACATGCGGTTGGCGTAATCACGCAGGTCATCCTGGACAGCGGCAACAGCGATTTCGAACTGGCTAACCTCGGCATCGGTATCCGTCACCAGCCGGTCCGGAATGGCGTCAAGGTTGGCCGGTGGGTAAACCACCCTGGCCTGGCCGATTGCAACACCGGGAGAACCCGGCAATCCGGTCAGGGCGGCGGCATTGCTTCCGCCGGTACCGAGCATTCTGGCTATGTCACCGGTCGCGCCGGCATGGGTAATGGCACCAGCCAGTTGTGCAGCAAGCGTCACCAGAAACGCTTCTTCGTTCTCGTCGAACTTACGCACCTGTCGCTGACGTACAACGAGCACGCCCAGCACCTTGCCATGGCGAATGATCGGCACACCAAGGAAGCCGTGATACGGCGTCTCGCCGGTCTCACTGATAAACATGTAGCGGGGGTGACTCGGTCCGTCTTCGAGGTTTACCGGTTCCTCACGCTCATAGACCATGCCGACAAGACCCTTGTCGATCGGCAGCTTGACCTGGCCGACTGCGCTCTGGCGCAGACCCTGCGTTGCGCCAAGCACGAACTGGCGCTGATTGATATCGACCAGGTATACCGTGGACACATCCACGCCCACTGTCTCGCAGACGCGCGCCACGATAATATTCAGCGCCTGTTCAAGGTCAGGCGCAGCATTTACTTCCTGGATTATTCTTCTCAGGGTATCGAGCATCATCACGTCCCGGTAATTTCGCCTGTTATGGCGATCAATACACGACCGTCCCGGTCATGCGAAAATCAACGACGGCACCCGGCCGGGTTACTGGTCAGTCGCCGGCCCGTCGGGAACACCTTCGGGGAACAATAGCGGCGCCAGTTCATTGAGCGCCTTGCGATAGACATTTCGTTTGAATGAAACGACTTCCTTGAGTGGGTGCCAGTAGTCAACCCAGCGCCAGTTGTCGAATTCGGGATTTGCCGTGCGATCAAGGCGGACTGCCTTGTCAGCACATAAGATACGCAGCGCAAACCAGACCTGCTTCTGACCGATACAGACCGGCCGGCTGGTACGGCGCACGTACTGGCGCGGCAGGCGGTAACGCAACCAGCCGCGCGTCGCGCCGATGACTTCAACGTGCTCGGGATGGAGTCCAACCTCCTCGGCCAGCTCACGGTACATGGCTTCCGCCGGCGTCTCGTCGGAGCGCATACCGCCCTGCGGAAATTGCCAGGCATCCTGTCCAATGCGACGGGCCCACAGCAACTGGCCGTCGCTGTTCGACAATATGATGCCCACATTTGGCCTAAATCCATCAGGATCAATCACTTACTGAAGCCTTGTCTGTTTCTCGATTGCCCAGCATTCTCCCATAGCTACCTGACGGGGGCAAACCCGGACTCACCGATCAGGCTGACAGCCGGGCCTGTTCGTGTATGCTTTGCGCGTTTTTCCAGCCAGGAGCAAATTGTGGGTATAGCGCTGTTCGATCTGGACAACACCCTGATCGCGGGTGACAGCGACTACCTGTGGGGCTGCTTCCTGGTCGAACAGGGCATTGTCGACGGTGCTGCCTACGAACAAGCCAACCAGCGCTTCTATGACCAGTACAAGGTGGGCGAACTCGACATTCATGAATTTCTCGATTTTCAGCTTCGACCGCTCGCCCTGCACCCGATGGCACAGCTGCACGCCTGGCGCACGCAATACATCGAGGAGAAAATCAGGCCCATACTTCTGCAACCGGCTCAGGCGCTGATCGAACGGCATCGCCAGCAAGGCGACACACTGGTCATTATTACTGCCACCAACCGCTTCATAACCGAACCCATCGCCGGCCTGTACGGCATCGAGCATTTGCTGGCGACCGAACCCGAGCTGCGGGACGGGCGCTACACGGGCGGTGTCGCGGGCACCCCCTGCTTCCAGGATGGCAAGGTGACCGTGCTGGAGCAGTGGCTGGCAACACAGGGCGAGACACTGGACGACAGCTGCTTCTACAGTGACTCACACAATGACCTGCCATTACTGGCACGCGTGCAGAAACCGACGGCCGTCGATCCCGATGAAATCCTGCAAACGCATGCCGAGAAACACGGCTGGCCAATCATCAGCCTGCGATAACCACGGCTAATGGAACAGCGCACATCTGCACGGAACCCCTGATCAGTTTGTCATTGCGCGCGCGATGTACAGGAAAGATGTCCTGTAGCGAGGACCGCCCGCGCCTTGCCGGTGGAGTTACAACGGATGACTCAAATACCAGACAGTTACGGGTGAGGTAAAAACAGTGAACCGGTATAATTTTCCGACCCCTTCTCCCCGCCCCTCGCCCTGAGGGAGAGGCCGCCACCCGGACAGTAGACTGCATGCGCCCTGTTTCGATACTTGCCGTACTTGCCCTGCTCGCCATCAGCAGTATTGCCTTTAGCCTGTTGACTGGCAGTGTTGCACTCAACATCGATGACGTACTGGCTGCACTGTCCGGCACTGCCGATACAGTGACACGGCAAATCATTGTTGATTTGCGCTGGCCACGCACGGCCGCCGCTTTCGTAACCGGCGGACTGCTGGCACTGGCCGGCGCTCTCATGCAGGTATTGCTGCGCAACCCGCTCGCCGATCCCTATGTGCTGGGCATTTCCGGCGGCGCCGCCACCGGCGCCTTGCTGTCCATGTTGCTGGGCCTGGGTGGCTGGTGGTTACAGGGCTCCGCCTTTACCGGCGCGCTGTTGTCCATGCTGCTGGTATTCGGCATCGCCCACGGCAGTGGCGCATGGAACCCGCACCGGCTGTTACTGACCGGTGTCGTCGTTGCAGCCGGCTGGGGTGCCGCCATCGCGTTCCTGCTCGCCATCAGCCCGACCCAGGGACTGCGTGGCATGCTGTTCTGGCTGATGGGCGACCTGTCACGCGCCGGCCTGCCGCTGATGGCAGCCGCTGTCCTGGCCGGCGGCCTGCTTATCGCACTGGCCATCGGCCGGTCGCTCAACCTGCTGACGCGTGGCGAACTGGCCGCGCAATCACTGGGCGTGCCGGTCAAAACGCTGCGCACCGTTATTTACCTGCTGGCATCCGGCCTGACAGCCGTCGCCGTCACACTGGCCGGCAGCATCGGCTTTGTCGGCCTGGTTGTCCCGCACCTGCTGCGACTGGCCGGTATACGTGATCACCGCCTGCTGCTACCGGCGTCCGTATTGCTCGGCGGCGCATTGCTGGTTGCCGCAGACACGCTGGCGCGCACGCTACTTGCACCGCAGCAATTACCGGTGGGTATCCTGACTGCGCTGCTCGGCGTACCG
>JAOULY010000099.1 GCA_029881775.1 Gammaproteobacteria bacterium | reverse complement strand
GAGGCGGCCGGTCGTGCGGACACCAACTACTCACTTGGCTCGGTGCTTAACCACGTGCTGTTGCACCAGACTGTCATTGGCCAGGAGGCGAAGGCGCAGCTGGCGCTGGTGGGCGACTACCCGGACGAGGTCTATGCGCCCTGTGGTGGCGGTTCCAATTTCGGCGGTATCGCGTTTCCGTTCTTTGCCGACAAGGCGGCCGGCAAGGACGTGCGCCTGATTGCGGTCGAGCCGACCTCCTGTCCGACCCTGACCAAGGGGCAGTACGCCTACGATTACGGCGATGCGATCGGGCTGACCCCGCTACTGAAGATGCACACGCTGGGTCATGACTTCGTGCCGCCGGGTATTCACGCCGGTGGTCTGCGTTACCACGGTGATTCACCGCTGGTCAGCCAGTTGCACAACGAAGGGCTGGTGGATGCGGTGGCCATTCCGCAGCTGGAAACGTTCGAGGCCGGTGTGCTGTTTGCGCGCACGGAAGCCATCGTGCCGGCACCGGAATCCAATCATGCCATTGCCGCGGTGATCCGTTCCGCCAGGGAATGTGCAAAGAGTGGTGAACCGAAAACCATCCTGTTCAACCTGTCAGGACACGGCCATTTCGATATGTCCGCTTACGATCGCTATTTCAACAACGAGCTGGAAGACTACGATTTTCCGGCCGAGGCGATTGCGGAGTCGCTCGCGCACCTGCCGGGGGTTGGTCGTTAGGAAAAAAAGGGGACAGATTTATTTAATCTCAAGATTAAATAAATCTGTCCCCTTTCTTTTTAATTGGTTAGCAAGGAAGTAAAGAAAGGGCCCCAGAAGGCGATCAGCGTAACAAGCAAGGAGCCGTCCCACAGCAATATGTGGCGATAACGCAGCCGCTCCTGGTCATGTTTCTGCGACATGAGTATCGATGCCATCAGCAGGTCGAACAGCAGAACCCATATGATCAGAACCACAAGTGCCGGTGCTACATGGGCGGAAAGTACATACCAGCCAGTGCCATTGCCGTCCGGGAGAAATGCCAGCAACAGGCAAAAGACAACGAGCGCAGCGAACAGCAGCCGCAGGGGTCCCACCTGGTTGAATAGGGTAACGCTACCTGTATTTCCTGGGCTTTGTCTCTGCTCCATAAGCATGTCGGTCCGGTTTTCTGCGATTAAAGGGGTCAGTACTCTTTTTTCATTTGCGATAGAAGAATACGCACTGGATGCTAAAGAAAAAAGGGTGCTGACCCCTTTAATTCTGGTCTGCCCCTGATTTGCCTTTATGGTTGCATACCGATCACTTATTATGATTTCGTTTCCGGATCTTTGTTGATACTGATAACAGGAGCAAGCATCCATGAATCCAATCCTGGCAGTTGAATTTACGGTACAGGCCGCGGACGGTGAGTTCAAAGAGGAGAGTGTGGCCATCCACAACCCGGAGGAGCTGTTCGCGTTTGTCGCCCCCGGTGGTGGTTGTGAGCAAATCCCCTCCGAGGTAGGCGAGATCAATATGGTATTTTTCAAGCCGCCCCATGCGAATGCCAGTAACCCGATTGCAGATATCGTAGCGACCCTGCAACTGGGTATGGTGTTTCTTTCCGGTCCCCTGTCGGAAATTGTGCAGACGGCACAGGAAATTCTAGATAAGGCAGGCCGTGGCGAACTCTCTGCATCCTTTCTCACGGTCATCGGTTCGGGTCGCTGACCGCATCAACAATAAAGAAAGGGGACAGATTTATTTAATCCAAGATTAAATAAATCTGTCCCCTTTCTTAAAAGGCCCGCTCCAGGTGGAGCGGGCCGGGTCATGAGTGTTGTGCTGTGCCGGCTAGTGACCGATATGACCGGAGAAGAACTTCGGTCCCGCACCTTGCGGCGGTTGTACGAAGGTGGGGTCGGGTGCAGACACAGGTGCCGGTACGGCCGGGTATTCGCCGCTCGCATCCTGTTGCCTTGAGTCGACCGTCTTGATGCGTCCGACACCGTAGGCATCCGTTACCGTACCGATGCGATCGAGGTGACGACGCAGCAGGTGGACCGGGTGCACGTACCTGAACGGTGCGGACCGCCTGATCGGTCCGGTCGGGGGTAGCAGGACCGGGTCGGTGATGCTGATGGCGCTGGTGTAGTCCGTCGCATCGGCCAGTTCGAGGAAGCGGTGTTCGGAACCGCCGCCGCTGCGGCAGACCCGGTCGATGGCATCACCGTGTCCATAGCAGGAGGCGAAGACATAGCGCTTGCTGGTATCCAGCGGCGCACCGCCGATCTTCGTTTGGACGATACGGCCACTGGAACTACTGAACGGCCGGTTGTCTAGGTCGATCTCCTGGGTCATGTTGGCCAGTCCCAGGTACCAGCCGCCGCGCTGCAGGAAGGCGTTGCGGTTGAACACGGCCGAGAGGATTTCTTCCAGGCTGGCCTCGATGGCCTGTCCGGCAAATTCACCGACAATGATGGCCGGCCCGACCGGGAACCAGGTATACAGGTCGCGCAGGGTGATGTCACCGCCGGGAAGGACGGCATTGCCGAAGCGGAAGCCGTTGCTCATGGAGATGTCCACGCCGTTCCACGGATCGTTGCCTGCGTTGAATACCACCTCGTCCGTCTCGGTGCGAATGGCATCCGCCAGCCAGTTGTTCAGCGTGTCTTCCAGCACGTGATGGCGTAGCAGCAGGGTATCGGTCTCGCCGACCACCATGTCCAGGCTATCGGTCAGGTAATGACCGCGCTCACCCGGTGCGCCGCAGCCGGGCGTACAGTATGCCCCGGGCAGGAACACATGCGTCTTGACGATGCCGTCTTCACCGGCAATGAAGTCCTCCTCCAGTTCCGCGACCAGTGCGGCCATGGCCGGATCGGCCGGAATGGAGTCATCAACCGGGATGGCCTGCCATTCGAAGTCGATGACCTTGCCGTCTGCAACCTGTACATCAAGCCTGCCGACGTACATGTCGCGATTGGTTTCGACGACGATCGCCGCGCCGCGCGCCAGGAGGCTTTTCTCGGCGCCACTCAGCGGCAGGCCGGGTGTGGTTCTGACTACGCCGCTCTCATCGGCCAGCAACGCACCCAGCGTGATCTCGTGCGTGTGCGCCGAGTACATCACGTCGATATCCTTGAAGTTGCGTGCGATCTCGATGTTCTGTGACATGCCGAGTTCCGATTGCACCACGATCAGGTCCGCGCCGGCGGCGTTGACCTCGGCGAGGATGTCGGGCAGTTCCTCGACACCCTGCGTGAAGCGCAGGCCGATATTGAACACGTCGGCCTGCTGCGGGACGATGGGGGCGGTAATCCCGATCACGGCGATCTTCACCCCGCCACGCTCGAGGATGCGGTAGGGATCCAGTACCCGTTTACCCTGCAGGGCTGCCGGAATGGGCGCTGCGTTATACAGGTTGATGGCCACTGACGGGAAGTCTGCGCGGATGATGCCCTTTTCTTCGGTGCAGGTGTTGTCGCTGCAATCGATGTAGCCGGCCATGACCGCGATATTGGGCGGGATGCCCGGTTTCGGCCCGAAGCTCGCAAAGCGGTTACGGAACACGGCGGGGCCATAGCCAAAGTCCCAGTTGCCCGGTGTAAACACGTCGATGTCAAAGGCATTCATCGCCTTCATCATGATATCGCCGACGGTGAACAGGGTCTCCGCGCTGCCGTGGGTCAGGTCACCGGCCGATAGCAACACTGCCTCGGGATTATCCGCGCGGATGTCGTCCACCACGGTCTTGAGCCGGGCGAGGCCGCCCGCGCTGGCGACCTGTCGTTCTGACCCGTCGGCGTTCTTGAGTACCGCGGCATGCGGAACCAGTGTGCCGTGCAGGTCACCCATTTCGATCAGCGTGACAGTGTTCTCGGCAATGGCCTGGGATGTAAATGACCCCATCACCAGCGCCAGCGGCCACAGCAATCTGCGGCCGGTATTCACAATTGTGGATTTCATGCGTGCGTTCCTCCTGAGAATTATTATTAAGCCGGCAACGTGCTGCGGATATTTGCCTGGCCCGCTCGTAACAGGTTGATAGATAGCCACCAATTGGCGGTAACCCTGAGCTGAAACGGAAGAGTGAACTCCGTTCTCACCAGTAATAGACGTTCAGGTCCGCGGTATTATTCCAGACTGTGAATCCGGGTCGGGGGAGGGCAGAGCACAATTTCCGCGAATATCAGGAACAATTGTGCTCTGGCCCCGGTAATTTCATGGCGTCTGGCTGCATAGACTTTTCTGTTATGCCAAACAATGCAGCGGCATTGTCATGGGCCAGCAGGCGGGCGACTGCGTCGGGTAATTGTGCAAGCCAGTGGCGCACTGTTGCCACTGCCGCATCGAAGTCTTGCCAGCGTGCCAGGCTATAGGTGTCGACGCCGACGATGAAGCGGTCGGGAAAGCGGACGAACAGTTCATACCAGTCATCACTGATCTCGCCGTTCGGCGCAATGCGCTCATCGCGAACCGAGAGATCGACGGTCAGTGCCGGGTAACGCTGCAGGTAATCGGCGACGAGGTCGGGGTAGGGAAAGGTGCCTGCGTGCGCCCAGATCACGGCTTGCGACGCGGCGATGTCGTAAACGGTATCGATCACGGCCGGGTCACCGTGTATTTGCACGGGCAGCCGGTGTTGCGCGGCCAGTTCGATGATGCGGCGAAACACCGGACTGTGGCGATCACTGGCAAAAATATGCAGCTCGCCGATGCCGCGCCATATGCCCGTGTTGAGCGCGGCCTCGATGCGCGCCGGCAGGCTTGCATCTTTGGGCCAGGCTATCTTGTCATCAGGACTGCGGTAGACGCCGAGCAATGGCACGATGCGCGCGGGTGCCTGTCGATACAGGCTTGCCGTGTGCGAGGCGGGCATGCCGGAGACGACGGCATGCCTGATGCCGTTGCATGCCAGCTTCTCGATGATCTGCTGCGGGCTGTAGTGCGCGGCATGCGTCGCGTTGTAGTGCAGGTGGCCATCGAACAGCGGCCCGGCACTGAGGCTGGCCGGCAGCAGTACTGCCAGGCCGAGCAGCGTAATTATGTGGAGCATGATCCTGTAAACATTACCGGTTGCCTGGGAATAAAGGTGTCAGAGCACGTTTTCTACTTATATTAGAGTTAAACGTGCTCTGACACCTTTTTCTTTTTTACTGATTTCAAGATACATCGTAGGGTGCGCCGTGCGCACCGGTGATACTTGCAGCAGCGACTGGTGCGCACGGCGCACCCTACGTTTCCACAACCGTAGCCCGGATGGAGTGCAGCGTAATCCGGGAGCGTCTCCCCGTATTCCACTACGTTTCCACAACCGTAGCCCGGATGGAGTGCAGCGTAATCCGGGAGCGTCTCCCCGTATTCCACTACGTTTCCACAACCGTAGCCCGGATGGAGTGCAACGTAATCCGGGAGCGTCTCCCCGTATTCCACTACGTTTCCACAACCGTAGCCCGGATGGAGTGCAACGTAATCCGGGAGCGTCTCCCCGTATTCCACTACGTTTCCACAACCGTAGCCCGGATGGAGTGCAGCGTAATCCGGGAGCGTCTCCCCGGATTTCACTACGTTTCATCCGGGCTACGGCGACTGACACTATATCCAGCTAATCATTTTTCTTCGCCAATCGTCTTTTCACTGATCTGCGCCGGCGTTGTATTGGCTGAGCGGCCCAGTGCCGGGTACTGGCGTGCGCGGATGCCATAACCGAGCAGTGCGCCGCCGGTTGCGGATACGGCCAGCAGGCCGAGCGTCATGAACTGGGTGAACAGCAGCAATACACCCAGGCCGGCAATGCCGGACAGTGCGCCACCCAGTTTCAGGGTCGAGCGATTCTGCAGGCGCCGGGATTCGCGCAACAGTTGCTGGTGGCTGTCTTTTATCTCGCGGGTTTTTTCCTTTTCGGCCTGCCGGCGGATGCGGTCGCGTTGCCGGTTGAATTTCTCGCTGGCGCGGGCGAAGGAATGCTGGCTTGCATGGCCGGTGATGGAGGTAAACCAGAGTGCGGCGATGATGCCGATCAGGATGCCGAGTGCGCCGATCAGCCAGCCGGTTTTTTCAAGGTCGGCATCCTGTGCTGTTAACAGCAGTAGTGCCGTCGCGCCCTGCAGCAGGAAGATGCCGATCAGGAACTTGAAAAACGCCAGGAGATTGAATTGGGCCATCAGGATGCCTCGGGTGTGCCGGTGCGGTTATTTTGCCAGTTGTAGCAGTGCAATGCATGTTAATCGCGCCTGCAAGGCGCTCCTGCAGTCGCGCATTTATTTGGAGATTGCTTCGTCGCTACGCTCCTCGCAATGACGGGGTTCGCGGACGGCGTCCGCTCCTACGGCGTTGTATTTGGCTTGCGGGGTGCTCCTGTAAGGGGTTCGCGGACGGCGTCCGCTCCTACAGCGTTGTGTCAGGCTTGTGAGGTGCTCCTGTAAGACCTTCGCGGACGGTGTTTGCTCCTGCAGTCTTGTTTCGGGCCTGCAATGCGTGCCAACTCATGTATATTTGCGGTTTGGCTTTATAAACGGTTTCCTTTCATGGCTCGCAGCACGACTTTCAGACTGATCCTGGCCGTCCTCGCCTTTGTTGGCGTGCTGGTGTTGTTGGCGATTGTGTTGAGTGCGGCGCAGTTTGGTCTGTCACTCTGGCAGCAACTGCAGTCGGCACCGGCCTGGGTGGTGGTGCTTATTGCGGCACTTGCCAGTGTGATGCTGGGCTTCGGTGCCTGGCTAAGCTGGCGGATCCTGCGTCCTGTCCGGCCCGCTAGCCGTAAGGCCGCCGCGCAGCTGACAGAGGCGGAGTTGCAGGCGCACCTGGAGACCGCCGCGGCCGCCGGTGTGGATGTCGAATCGGCCATGCGCGAGCTTGAGGAGTTGGCGCGGCGGCGTG
>JAOULY010000098.1 GCA_029881775.1 Gammaproteobacteria bacterium | reverse complement strand
GGTCAGTGTGCGTTTGTGGGTCAGCGAGCGCCGTGTAATCAGTCTGCGGAGAAGGCGACTGATATTTGTCGACGATATCATGAAGACTATTACCGGTAACACCGGGCCCGAGACGCCGGGTGACTTTGTGGTCATGCTGGTCGATCGCTTGCATGAACATGCCGGTATGATTATTGAAGACCTGTACGACCAGGTCGACGCGCTGGAAGAATCGATACTGGTGGAATCGACTTACCTGCAGCGGGACAAGCTTGCCGATATTCGCCGTCAGGCAATTTCCCTGCGCAGGTTTCTGGCACCCCAGCGGGAGGCGTTGAACCGCATGGTTGTTGAAAAAACTGCGTTGCTGAGTGATGAAAACCGGCTGTATTTGCGCGAAGACCATGACCGTTTAACCCGCTTTGTTGAGGACCTGGATGCTGCCCGCGAGCGTGCCGGTGTGATACATGAATCGTTACTCAGCCACATAGCCGAACATACCGGTCAGCGCATGTACCTGTTATCGATAACCGCCGCAATATTCCTGCCGCTTTCGTTTATTACCGGGTTGCTTGGGATCAATGTCGGCGGTATACCGGGGGCGGACAACGAGCTTGGCTTCCCGGTCGTCATGTTGTTAGTGCTGGTGGTCGCTATCGGTCTGTGGGCGTTCTTTCGCCGGCACCGCTGGTTCTGAAATCCCGCTGGCCGGCGCAGTGACCAGGCTGCTCACGTGCAGCAGACGACGGGCACCCTGTATCCAGAACGGACTCACTATCAAGGACAGTGCGATCACCGCGATGGTGTACTGGTAGGCAATGTCACTGATGATGTGGCTGGTAAAGCCAACGGCGGCGAGCACGAAAGAAAATTCACCAATCTGCGCGAGCAGGGCGCCGGCATACAGGCTTTCACGCCAGCGATAGCCGAGCATGCGCAGGATCAGCCCGTTGAGGAACGTATTGCTAACCAGCACGATCGCAACCAGCGAAATAACCTGGATGGCATGGGAAATAATAAATGGTATATCAACAAGCAACCCGATCGAGACGAAGAACAGGGCAACGAATATAACCCTGAATGGCTCCAGTGCATGATGAACCCACTGGGTTTCCCGTGCAGCCGTTACCAGAATACCGGCAGCGAACGCGCCGAGTGCAGTGGACAGGTGTGCCATGCCCGTCAGTAGCGAGAAGCCCAGGCAGACCAGCAGGGCAGCAAAGACCTGCAGTTCGAGATCTTGCTTGACAATGCTGGCGCCCGGCAAATGAAATGACTGTCTTGATAATGCCCAGACCAGGATAGCAACCGTGACTGTGGCACCAAGCAGCTGGTACAAAAACACGTCCAGGCCGGTTTTCTCCCCGCCCAGCAGGCCAATGATGATCAACATGGGAATGACGATCAGGTCCTGAACCAGCAGTATGCCGAGGATATCCTGGCCTTCCCGCTGATTGATCTCGCCCGTGTCGCGCAGCAATTTGATGATGACGGCAGTGCTGCTGAGGCTGACAACGAAGCCCAGTAACACGACCCGTTCTACTGGCCAGTCCAGCCAGATACCCAGCGGCAGAACCATCGCCACGCTCATGCCGACCTGGAAAAGTGTGCCGATAACAGCGATGCGCCATACCGAAACAAGCTGCCGGGGTGCGACCTCCATGCCAACGAAGAACAGCAGTAGTACTACGCCAAAGCCACCCAGCCGTGTGGCCAGTGCTGTGTCTGTCAGCAAGGCAAAGCCGTACGGGCCGATTGCAACTCCGGCAACCAGGTACCCGATCACCTGGGGTTGGCGTATCAGCTGCAGGAGTAAGCCGATAAACAGGATTACCCCGGTGATGGCGACGAGAACGGGCAGGGACGGGTCAATGTGCATGTCGGCGTACCGTGCCAGGGGAATCCTGGCTGATTTTCAAAGATGCTGTCATTGCGGGCATGGCGGGGCAATCCTGGACCGGGAGTTCAGTCAGTTCGAGATTGCCACGCCACTTTGTTCCTCGCAATGTCTGATTAACCAGTGGTTTCCTGGTTTTTAAAGAGCCAGTTGCGGAGTAATACCGGTACCACTAATGTCGTGGCCAGGCTCATGAGGACCAGTGCAACATAGGCGGGTTGTGCAATGATGCCGCGGTTCAGTGCCAGCAGGGCGATAACCATGGCAACTTCCCCGCGTGGCGCCATGCCCACCCCGATGATGAGACTGTCCCTGACTCCCGAGCCAGTCAGGCGTGCAGTTAAACCGCAACCGACAAACTTCGACAGCAAGGCAACCAGGGTCAGGGCGGCTGCAAACCACAGGGTATCTGTATGCAGAACACGCAGATCGGCCAGAACGCCAAGCGAAACGAAAAATACTGCACCGAAAGCCGCACGCACGTATTCGGCGCCTATATGCACGGACCGACTATGGGTGACCTTGATGCCTTCGAAGACAATGCCTGCGACAAAAGCGCCGACAATGGCGGACAGGCCCAGGTACTCGGCCACCATGGCATAGACAAAGGCTGTCAGCATGCCGAGAACAAATACAAACTCGGGCGAGCGCTCGGCGAACCTGGATTGATCGACATGGTGCGCGATGCGGGACAATATCATGGTGCCGATAATCGTCCCCAGGCCGATAAATGCCGCCGCCTTTACCAGCATGAGCATGATGGCAAGCGGAACGATATTGCCGCTGCCTAGCTGTTCTGCCAATGACAGCGCCAGCAGGGCCAGTACGTCATCGATGACTGCCGCGCCGATAATCAACCTGGCCGCCGGCGTTTGCAGACGACCGAGTTCACGCAGTGTGTCGGCGGTAATGGCGATGCTGGTTGCACTCAGCGCCACGCCGATCAGCAGAGCGCGGCTTGATTCAAAGCCGAATCCACGCGCCAGTAAGTAACCCGCAACCCACGGGACCAGCACGCCGGCGACAGCAATGATAAACGGGCGTACTGCTGCCAGCTCCCTGGCGCGAAACTCCAGGCCGACAACAAACAGCAGGACAATCGCGCCAAGGTGGGCAATGTTGGCGACAAAGTGAGTGTAGGTTATCCAGCCAAACAGGCTCGGGCCAACCAGTAAGCCCGCGATGATTTGTCCAACGACGGCCGGTTGCCTGACCAGGCTGGAAAGCAGGTGGCCGGCTAATGCCACGGCCAGCAACAGACTCATCTGGAATTCAATGGATTCATGCATTGACACTTGACTCTGTAATGATGGATTGTTCCGCTTTCACGGCATGTGATACTGAATCGGTCGGGTCGCGGTTGTCAATAACACAGTCAAACGAGGATGCTATAAACAGGTAAGTGATCCATGAGTCAATTATTACAGCAGGCAATTGCAGAACAGCGGGTGCGGCTTGTTGACAGGTTGCAGGCACCGTTGGCACACATTGCGTCTGAGTGTGCAGCTCTCTGGGCAGACCGGGACGGACTTGAGCGGATGCTTGCATCCAGGCTTGTCGAAATCCCGCGCTGTCGATGCATGTTTCTGCTGGATACGGCCTGTATCCAGTACAGCAACTTTGTCAATCTTTCCGGTGTCTCGGCGAGTGGCGCCGGACGCGACTGTTCCATGCTGCCCTACATCAAGCGCGTTGTTCCGGCGGTAGATTTCATGCTGTCGGAGGCTTATGTCAGTGTGCGTGGACAACGACCGTCTCTTACAGCTGTGCAGTTGATCAGAGATGCCGGTCAGCGGGCGCTCGGTTTCCTGTGTGCGGACTTTGACCTGCGTGATTTATCTGTGACCGGGCCGGTTTACCGTGAATCAATGCAATGGCGTCAACTGAAAGGCGACCCGGCAATACGTGGTTTGTTGTTCCAGCAGTCTCGTATCGAGAGCCCGATTGACAGGAATATCGATGCTGTTATGTCTGTTGTTGAAGAGTTGCTCGCCGACAGGGGAGTGTTTCATCTGGATCTGCACTTCTCGACCGGGCGGGCAATCATCTGGTTGTATGACGAGCCGCATGTGTACCGTGTGCTGGACGTGGAAGACCTGGTTGATCCTGATATCTGCATGACTTTTCAGCACCGGGAATATCCAAAAGATGCAATGATACCGGTTGACCGTATTGCTGCGATTCTTGCGGTTATGCGTGACTTGCGATTTGCAGACGAGAATATCTATCTGCGATCGGCTTCAATCAATAATATTAAGGGCTATGTGTCTTTGCACTTTTCCTGCGATGGTTCGCATTACATGCCATGGGTCGAATTCCTTGAGAAGGACCTGTTATTCTGGATCGGCGGCGAACAACCCGGGGCGGTCTGTAAAATTGCCGTTTGAAAATTAAATGACCTCTGGTTAATCGTCAAAACGCATTGACAGGTCGATGGCATGTATATGCTTCGTCAGGCTGCCGACCGAAATGTAATCAACGCCTGTCTCTGCTGCCTCGCGCAGGTTGTCCAGGTTAAAGCTGCCGGAGGCCTCCAGTTCAACCCGGCCATTGATCGACTCTACAGCCGCACGCAGTTCGCCGGTTGAGAAATTATCGAGCAGCAGGCGGGTCGCGGCGGTGTCGAGTGCGGCCGAAATTCCTGCTTCATCCTCTACTTCCACCTCGATCATCTTTCCCGGGTTGTTTCGCGCTGCCTGTGCAACGGCCTGCGCGATCGAGCCGGCCGCAGCGATATGATTTTCCTTGATGAGGATGGCGTCATACAGGCCGCTGCGGTGATTGTGGCAACCACCGGTACGCACGGCGTATTTCTGCGCGGCGCGCAGGCCGGGAATCGTTTTCCGGGTATCGAGTATTTTTACCGGCAGGTCGGCCACGCGCTCGGCATAGCGTCGGGAAACACTGGCGGTTGCCGACAGGGTTTGCAGGAAGTTCAACGCGGTGCGTTCGCCGCTCAGGATGGCGCGCGCGGGCCCACGCAATGTACACAGTGTGTTGCCGGCAGCCAGTGCTTCACCGTCTTTCTTTTGCCAGCTGACCTCAACGGCAGTATCGATCTCGGCGAACACGGCGTTGAACCACGCCATGCCGCACAGGACAGCGGTTTCACGACAGATAACGTGTGCCTGTGCCTGCTGGTCCGCCGGGATCAGTGCGGCAGTAATGTCGCCACTACCGATGTCTTCGGCAAGTGCAGCGCGCACGCCGTGCAGTAATGCCTCGTCGAGGACCTCGATCAGCATTCAGGTAGAGATCTCCAGTAACTCGATCTCGAATGTCAGCGTGGCGTTTGGCGGGATGACACCACCGGCACCCTGTGCGCCGTAGCCGAGTTCGGGCGGTATGACGAGACGGCGAACGCCACCGACCTGCATGCCGACCACGCCTTCGTCCCAGCCACGGATCACATAGCCGCAGTCGACCGGGAAGCTGAACGGTTCGTTGCGGTCAAGACTCGAGTCGAACCTGGTTTCATCGGCCAGCCAGCCGGTGTAGTGGACAATCACGGTCTGTCCGCGGCCGGTCACGGCATCGCCTTCGCCGGTCTTGACGTCAGTGTATTGCAGGCCGGATTCGGTTGTTGTCTCGCTCATGTCTGATTCTCTCTGGATTGCGGTACGGAAAAATAGTCGTTCTTCAGCTTCTTCACCAGACCGGCCAGCAGCACCAGGCTGATCAGGTTGGGCAGGGCCATCAGGATATTGGTAACGTCGGCAATATTCCACACCAGTTGCAGCGGCACGGCGGCACCGATCACCACCAGCAGGGTGTAGATCACCCGGTAGGGCATGACCGCACGTTCACCAAACAGAAAGTATGCCGAGCGGTCACCGTAATAGGACCAGGCAATAATAGTGGAGTAGGCGAACAGCGTCAGGCCGCCACCGACGACCCAGCCGCCGGCGGTGCCCAGCGTACCGGTGAAGGCGTGCGCGGTCAGTGCTGCGCCGGTCAGCGAGGCACTGCTTTCCTGCCAGGCGCCGGTGACGACCAGCACCAGCCCGGTCAGGGTGCAGATCACCAGTGTGTCGATAAACGGTTCCAGCATGGCAACCAGGCCCTCGCGCACCGGTTCATTGGTGCGCGCCGCGGCGTGCGCCATTGGCGAGGAGCCAAGTCCGGCCTCGTTGGAAAACAGACCGCGTGCGACACCCCAGCGTATGGCCTCGCCGACCGCGGCGCCGCCGACGGACCACGGGTTGAGCGCCATGTTGAAAATGGTCTGGATAGCTTCGGGAATGGCCGCGGCATGGTTGGCCAGCACCAGCAGGGCGGCAAACAGGTAGGCCATCGCCATGAACGGCACGATCGTGCTGGCAACCCGGGCAATGCGTTTCACCCCGCCGAGAATGACCAGGCCGACCAGTGCAGCGAGACCGCAACCGAAAAACCATCGATACCCATCCAGTTCGGGGACGATGTAACGTAATCCGTCCATGACCGAATTGGCCTGCACCATGTTGCCGATGCCGAACGAGGCGATCAGTGCAAAGCCGGCGAACAGTGCGGCCAGGCGCGGCATCTTCAAACCATTCAGCAGCGTGTACATCGGCCCGCCCGCGACACTGCCATCCGGTGAGATCTTCCGGAACTGCAGTGCCAGGGTACATTCGACGAACTTGGTCGCCATGCCGAACACGGCGGTGACCCACATCCAGAACAGCGCGCCCGGGCCGCCCAGCGTAATCGCGGTTGCAACGCCGGCGATGTTGCCGGTACCGACCGTGGCCGACAGGGCAGTGGAGAGGGCCTGGAAATGGGAAACCTCGCCAGCGTCGGTTTTGCAACTGTACTTGCCGGATACCAGTCCGAATGCATGCGTAAAACCGCGCAGCTGGATGAGTCCCATGCGCAGCGTGAGATACAGGCCGGTGCCCAGTAATACGATCAGTGTGACCGGGTTGCCCCACAGCAGTCCGGCGAGCCAGCCGCTCCACTCGGTCAGTTGCGTTACTGCATC
>JAOULY010000097.1 GCA_029881775.1 Gammaproteobacteria bacterium | reverse complement strand
TCAGCCAGTTGATCGATAGTGCGATTGACATGCAGGTGCCAGTGGCCTTCAAAATTTGCCTCACGATCGAGGCCGTAACGTCGCGCAAACAGGCGGTAGTCGTCCGCGTCGAGCAGGGCGCGCACGCTGGCCGGCGTCCACACGTAGAAGCGGCCTTCCTCGCCCTCCGAGTCGGCGTCCAGGCTGGAATAGTAGCCGCCCTCCGGCGCCTGCATTTCGCGCATGACCCAGCCGGCAGTCTGCTCGGCGATGCGTTTAAACAGCGGGTTGCCGGTGGCGGCAAAGGCCTCGCCGTACAGGGCGAGCAGCGCACCATTGTCGTAGAGCATTTTTTCGAAATGCGGAATGCCCCAGTGCTTGTCGACAGAATAGCGGTAAAAGCCGCCGCCCAGCTGGTCGAACAGGCCGCCGTGCGCCATTTTCTCCAGTGTGAATACGGCCATGTGCAGTGCGCGCCGGTCTTCCATGCCGTCATGCCGGCGACTGTGCGCCCAGTGCCGTAACAGGCGCTCGAGGTTGGTCGGATGCGGGAATTTGGGTGCCTCGCCGAAACCGCCATCGGTCGTGTCGAAGTTGCGCTCCAGCACCTGCCGCGCACTGTCCAGCGGCATGGAGTTGAGGGATGTCGCGGGTGTGCTGCGATTCATGTCCTGCAGTGCACTCAGCAGCGAGGTGTTTTGCCGGCGAATATCCGTTTCGTTGTTGGCCAGGTATTCATCGATGCGCTGCATCAGGTCACGAAAGGACGGTAATCCGTGCCGCGGCTCGCGCGGGAAATAGGTGCCGGCAAAGAACGGTACATGGTCATCCGGGGTGAGAAAAACCGTCAGCGGCCAGCCGCCGGGCCGTTGCGTCAGCAGTGAATGCGCGGTCTGGTAGATGCGGTCGATATCCGGTCGCTCCTCGCGGTCGACCTTGATATTGACGAACAGGCGGTTCATCAGCTCCGCGGTGGCCGCATCCTCGAAGGATTCGTGCGCCATGACATGACACCAGTGGCACGCCGAGTAACCGACCGACAGCAGGATAGGCTTGTTTTCGCGCCGCGCCCGCTCGAGCGCTTGCGGGCCCCAGGGATACCACTCAACCGGGTTATGCGCGTGCTGCAGCAGGTACGGGCTGGTCTCGTTGACGAGGTGGTTGGTATAGTTGCCGGGTGCTTGCATGTGCTGCTGCGCGCCTGTTGGGTCGGGCGATGTACTATAGACGATGTACACAGGGGTGTCTGCCAGCCCGGACCGTCTAACACCCACATGTCATGGGGAAATAAATGGATCTGTCTGTTGTTATTCCTGTTCACAACGAGGTGGACAGTGTGCGCGGCGTTATCGAAGAGGTCGATCATGTGCTGCCGGAGTCGCTCGATTTCGAAATTATCGTGGTCGATGACGGCAGCAACGATGATACGCCATCCGTCCTGCAGGAATGCCGTGCCAGGCAGCCACGGCTACGCGTGTTGCGCCATGCGCAGCGGTCCGGCCAGAGTGCCACTATCAGTTCCGGTGTGCGTGCCGCCAGGGCGCACTGGGTGGTGACACTGGATGGCGACGGCCAGAACGATCCGGCGGATATCATGCGCCTGTTCGAGAGGATGGATAAAAGCCAGGGCAGGATCATGCTGGTTATCGGCCAGCGCGTCTACCGGCGTGACGCTGGCCCGAAGCGGATTTCCTCACGTATTGCGAACGCCGTGCGCGCGTGGGTACTGAAAGACAATACACCCGATTCGGCCTGCGGCATCAAGCTGTTTGCACGGCAGACCTACCTCGATTTGCCGCAGTTTGATCACATGCACCGGTTCCTGCCGGCGCTGGTGCAGCGCCAGGGTGGCGAGACGCTCTCGGTCGTGGTCAATCATCGCGAACGCAGTGGCGGTGCGTCGAAGTACGGCATCATGGACCGCCTGTGGGTCGGTATTGTCGATATGCTGGGTGTCCGGTGGTTGCAGCGTCGTGCCATGGCCCCTGCAATTTCAGAAATCGAGTAAGCATGAATATTCATCCGCTGATTTTCCGCGGCATGCTGCTGGCCATTGTGCTGGTGCTGCTGACCAGCCTGCTGGGCGACGTGCTCGACCGGCACTGGATAGATGCGCATATCCGCGGGCAGGGGCTCGCCGGCCAGGCCCTGTTCGTTGCGGCGACCTGCCTGCTGATGTCACTGGGGCTGTCGCGTCAACTGGTCGCTTTCCTTGCCGGCTACGGCTTTGGCTTCCCGGTCGGTTTGCTGTTGTCCTGGCTGGCGGTCATCGGTGCCTGCCTGCTGACGTTTACCGTCGCCCGCCTGTTGTTGCGCGATTTCCTGCTGAAGCATTACAGCGCACGCATTCGCAGGATTGACCGTTTCATTCACGTGCATACGTTTTCCGTTACGCTGCTGTTCCGCCTGCTGCCACTCGGCAGTAACTGGCTGGTGAATATTGCCGCCGGCGCGTCCAACGTACGCAGCCTGCCATTCTTCCTCGGTTCCATGCTGGGCTATATCCCGCAGATGCTGGTGTTTTCACTGGTCGGTAGCGGTGCCCGCCTGGGCAAGTTCTGGCAGGTGGCGATCGCCATGGCGCTGCTGGTGGTTGCCGCAGCGATCGGCTACTGGCTGTACCAGCGCTATCGCCGGCAGGGCAGGCTGGCAACAACCGACCCCGTGACAGAATGATGCGGCAATCTGGTGGTTGGCCGATCCTGTTGCTGCTGTGGTTGTTGGCCGTCATCGTCGGCCTGTCGACGCGTCCGCTGCTGCCGGTCGACGAACTGCGTTATATCGCCGTGGCCTGGGAGATGTGGGAACGCGGCGAGTTTCTGGTGCCCTATCTCAATGGCGAACCGTACAGCCACAAGCCGCCGCTGTATTTCTGGTTGATCCATGCCGGCTGGTGGGTGTTCGGCGTGAACGAGTGGAGTGCGCGCATGGTCGCGCCGCTGCTGACACTGCTGCTGCTGGTTGCCAGCGCGCAACTGGCCGCGCGCCTGTGGCCGGATTCTGCTGCGACCGCCCGGCTGGCGCCGCCGGTGCTGTTTGCCGGTGTATTCCTGGTGGCCTTCTTTACCTGGCTGCAGCTCGACCTGCTGCTGGTGCTGATGACCGTGCTGGCCATGACCGGCATGGTGACGGTGGTGCAGGGCCGGTCATCCGGCTGGGTACTGACGGGTGTTGCCATCGGCCTCGGCATCCTGGCAAAGGGGCCGGTCATCCTGCTGCACGTATTACCACCGGCGCTGTTGATGCCGGCCTGGCGGCCTGCCGGCCTGGCGGGTGATGCACGGCGCTGGTATGTCGGGCTGCTTGCGGCACTGCTGCTGGCAGCCGCGATCGCACTCGCCTGGGCGTTGCCGGCGGCGGTGGCGGGTGGCGACGCCTATGCCCGCGCAATCCTGTGGGGGCAGACTGCCGGGCGGATGGTTGATTCGTTCGCGCATGCCCACCCGGTCTGGTGGTATGTGCCGTGGTTACCGTTGTTATTTGCACCCTGGATCCTGCTGCCGTGGTTGTGGCCGGCCGCGCGCGCTGCCTGGTCTGAGCGGGACACCGGCATGAAATTCTGCCTGACCTGGCTGCTGGCAGTGCTGGTATTGCTCAGCCTCATCAGCGGCAAGCAGCTGAAATACCTGTTGCCGCTGTTACCGGCATTTGCCTTGCTGGTTGCCCGCACACTGTCCGTTATGGACTCGCAGGTCATTGAACGTCGTCCGCTGTTACTGGCGGCGGTGGTCGCCGTTTCGGGTGTTGTCGGTATGCTGGCACCATACTGGCTTGAGCAGGCGCCATGGCTGAACACGGTGCATGCGAGCTGGGGGCTGTTGCTGCTTGTCGTTGCGGTTATCCTGTGGCGGCTGCCGCCGGCGCCTGCCGGGGCATGGCCGCTGCGCATGGCCGTGCTGTCGGTGCTGGTGGTGTGTATCGGGGAAATCGGTGTGCTGCGCATCGGTGCACCGGCCTACGACGTGCGCGAGGCCAGCCGCTTGCTGGCACGGGCGCAGGCCGACGGTCAACCGGTTGCGGTGCAGGCCCGCTATCACGGTGAGTTCGGCTTTCATGGCCGCCTGCGGGCGCCGCTGGTACAGCTGGGTCCCGGTGAGGCGGCGGACTGGGCGGCGGGCAACCCGGAGGGCTACCTGGTGCTGAGCGGGCGCGACCTGCCGGAACACTACCCGCTGGCGATCTATAACGAACCGTTTCGCAGTGGCCGGATGGTGATTGTGCGTGGCGACGTGATGATTCCGTATAATGGCGCCCCGCAATCCCGCGAATAACACAGCCACCGGTCACGAAACCCCTGCCTATGCTTATCTATCCGAATATTGATCCCGTCGCCGTCTCTGTTGGTCCGGTCGAAGTCCACTGGTATGGCCTGATGTACCTGTTTGCATTCCTGGCCGGCTGGTGGCTGGGCGTGGTCCGGACCCGGCGCACCGGTACGGCGTGGAAATCGGCGGAGATCAGCGACCTGGTGTTTTACTTTGCACTGGGCGCGGTGCTGGGCGGGCGCATTGGCTATACGCTGTTTTACAACATGGGCGCGTTCCTCGAGGACCCGCTGGTTATTGTGCGTATCTGGCAGGGCGGCATGTCCTATCACGGCGGCATGGTCGGCGTATTCGTCGCCATGGCGCTGTATGCGCGGCATACCGGGCGAACGTTTTTCCAGGTCACCGATTTCATGGCGCCACTGGTGCCGCTGGGGCTCGGTGCCGGCCGTCTCGGTAATTTCATCAACGGCGAGTTGTGGGGCAGTCCGACCGACCTGCCGTGGGGCATGGTGTTCCCGTTCGTGGATGCGCAGCCACGTCACCCGTCCATGCTGTACGAGTTGTTGCTGGAAGGCATAGTCTTCTTTGTTATCCTGTGGCTGTTTTCACGCAAGCCGCGACCGACCATGGCCGTTTCGGGGCTGTACCTGCTGTGTTACGGGGTGTTTCGTTTTATGGTCGAGTTTGTCCGCCTGCCGGATGCGCATATTGGCTACCTGGCAATGGACTGGCTCACCATGGGGCACGTGCTGACATTGCCAATGATTGTTATTGGCCTGGCGTTTCTGGTATATGCCTACCGTCGCACCGACGGCAAGGTCAGTTGGTAAAAAACAGGGCATCTAAAATGAAGCAATACCTTGATCTGATGCGCCACGTGCGCGATAACGGCATACGCAAGATGGACCGTACCGGCACCGGCACCGTCAGTGTATTCGGCCACCAGATGCGCTTTGATCTTGGCGAGGGCTTTCCGCTGGTGACGACGAAGAAGGTCCACCTGCGTTCCATTATTCACGAGTTATTGTGGTTCCTGAAGGGCGATACCAATATTCGCTACCTGCACGATAACAACGTGACGATCTGGGACGAGTGGGCGGATGACAACGGCGACCTCGGGCCGGTGTACGGTTACCAGTGGCGTTCGTGGCCGGCGGCGGACGGGCGTCATGTCGACCAGATCAGCCAGGTGATCGAGCAGATTAAAAACAACCCCGACTCGCGCCGCATCATCGTCAGTGCATGGAATGTCGGCGAGATCGAGAACATGGCGCTACCGCCGTGTCATGCGTTCTTCCAGTTTTATGTCGCCGATGGCCGGCTGTCCTGCCAGCTCTACCAGCGCAGTGCTGATATCTTCCTCGGTGTGCCGTTCAATATTGCGTCCTACGCGCTGTTGTTGCTGATGATGGCGCAGGTCACGGGACTCGAGGCCGGCGACTTCGTGCATACCTTCGGTGACGCGCACCTTTACCTGAACCACCTGGAACAGGCCGACCTGCAACTGTCGCGGACGCCACGCGCATTGCCGGTCATGCGACTCAATCCCGACATAGACAATCTGTTCGACTTCAGCTTCGATGATTTCGAGTTGCTGGACTATGATCCGCATCCGCATATCAAGGCAGCAGTCGCGGTATGAAGATCTCCGTCATCGTTGCCATGGCGGATAACCGTGTCATCGGCAACCGGAACCGCCTGCCGTGGCATTTGCCCGCCGACCTGAAGCACTTCAAGGCCACCACCATGGGCAAGCCGATTATCATGGGCCGCAAGACCTGGGAATCGATCGGGCGGCCGTTGCCCGGTCGTACCAATATCGTGGTGACGCGCGATCCGGATTACGTGGCGGACGGTTGCGTGGTCGTGCATGGCATCGACGCGGCACTGGCGGCCGCAGCGGATTTTGACGAGGTCATGGTGATTGGTGGCGAGGAATTTTACCGGCAGGTGTTGCCACGGGCATCAACGCTCTACCTGACGCTGGTGCACGACAGCTTCGAGGGCGATGCGTTCTTTCCCGAACTGGACGGGCGCGAATGGCGCGAGCAGGCGCGCGAGGATTTCGAACCCGACGACAACAACCCGCACGCCTACAGTTTTGTCCGGCTTGAGCGGGTGGCGGATTGACGATTCTCCCGACCCGCTGAAAACAACACGCCGTAGGAGCGGACGTGTCCGCGAACAGATCTACAGCAGTCATGTTCGCTATCGACCCGCAGAAAACAACACGCTGTAGGAGCGGACCGCGTCCGCGAACAGATCTACAGCAGCCATGTTCGCTATCGCCCCACTGAAAACAAAGGCGCTGTAGGAGCGGACCGTGTCCGCGAACAGATCTTCAGCAGTCATGTTCGCTATCGACCCGCTGAAAAAAGACGCTGTAGGAGCGGACGTGTCCGCGAATCAGATCAAGAGCATTAATATACGCGGACACGTCCGCTCCTACAGCGCCTGAATCAGCCCGGGGTTTGCGGATAAACCGGTTAACGTTTTATAAAATCCTTCGGCCGCTGCTGCCCGGGGCAGTCCAGGCTGTGATAGCGCGGCTTCGGCCCGATCTCCATTGCCGTCAGTTCGCCACCCCACAGGCAGCC
>JAOULY010000096.1 GCA_029881775.1 Gammaproteobacteria bacterium | reverse complement strand
GCCCGCTGCCTTGGCTGCCGCGATGTTGGCCGGCATCTCCTTGTAGCCCATGGTGAAGCGGAAGCCGGTGTTGAAGGCCTGCGCCTGCTGCGGCACCACGTCGCTGGTCAGCCCCATGATGGCCACCTTCACCTGGCCAACGTCCTTGAGTATGTAGGGCGGGTGCACCAGCGGTCCCTGCACGCCCGTGACCTCGTTATAGTTGTAGACGTTCATGGCCACGGTCGGGAAGGTGGCCTTGGTGACGTGGCACTCGGCGTAGGGCAGCAGTCCCCCGGTCTGATTGCAGCTATTACCCAGTTGCGCATCCATCCAGGCGATGGTGGTGCGGTTATTGGGTGCCAGTTCGATAGTCGTGTTCGGGGTGAAACGCTGCCGGTAGACACGCGGACCCCAGCCAAAGTCCCAGTTGCCCGGTGTGAAGGCGTCGATGTCGAGCGAGTTCAGCCAGGGCATGATGAGATCGCCCAGCGAGAACAACATCTCCGCACCACCGTGGGTGGTGTCACCCACGGCCAGCAGCAGGGCATCCGGCTCGTCGGCGCGCACCTTCTTGATCAGGGTGTCCAGCTTGGCGATGCCGCCGCTGTCCGGGTCCTTGCGACCGTCGGGGAAGATCTCGGCATGCGGGTGGATATGGCCATGGACATCAGACAACTGTATCAGTGTAACCTTCTTGCTCATGTCGTCCATGGCAATTGCGCTAGAAGTGACGGCACATGCCAGCAGGATACAACCAGTCCTGCAGGCATGCAGCATTCTCGTAAGTGTAAACATGTTAGTCCCCTCTAGTGTTGTTATGATGCAGCTGCGACGTTCTTAATGAAGCAAGTGTTTTGTGCTCATCAACTGCACAATATGCTGGAAGTGTATTACCACTTGATGAGTAACCATCCATCGGTTACATCACCAGCTTATATAAAGTGGATTGCTTGCCGAATAGGGAGAATCCCTATTTCCAATGAGCAGATAGCTTGTTAAGTAAATTATTAAAACCTTACTTTCTGAATCGTGCAATTCCCGTATCTGGCTGTCTGTTAACGCATGACCGTAAGATTACAGTGAGTCTGTGGGGATGACTCAGGGAGTAATTATGCCCAGCCTGATAGCCAGGCGGGTAATGCCGGCGATGTTGGAGATGCCAAGCTTGCTCTTGATATGGGTCATGTGATGGCCCACGGTCTTGGGACTGAGATTGAGAAGTGTTGCAATATCATTGACCGACTTGCTGTCTGCCAGCAGGCGGAACACCTCGAATTCGCGTGGCGTCAGGCCGGAGACGGTCGCACTTTCTGACGATGTCTTGCGTTTTACCAGACAGGGCATCATCTCCTGCCCGATGTACACCTCGCCGGCCGCAACCTTGTAGACTGCCTCGATCATCACCTGGGAGGCGCTGCGCTTGGAGATATAGCCAAGTATGCCCAGATCCAGCGCCCGGTTTAGCATGACCTCGTTTTCATGCACGCTGAACACCAGTATCTTTGCGTTATTGTCATGTGCAAGTATGCGGCGACTTGCCTCTAAACCGCCTATTCCCGGCATGGTCAGGTCCATAACAACCACATCCGGTTGCAGTCTGCAATAGTGGGTGTAGGCTTCCTCACCACTCTCGGCGCCGGCAATTACTTCAATATTGGGTGTCCTCTCGAGCAGTCGCCGGTAGCCGGCACGCACCACCTCGTGGTCATCGGAGAGCAGTATTCTGATCGGGTCCATATGATTATGATGTAGCTGGTTCAGCTGGCGTCAAGGGCAGGTAAACCGATATCGTTGTACCCCCGCCGATTTCCGAGACAACAGAAAAGCGACCATAGAGGCCTTCTACACGTTCGCGCATGCCGATCAAACCCAGGCCAGACCCGTGTGATTTCATATCCATGCCGGTACCGTCGTCCTGAATGACCATGCGAATCCAGGCCTTGTCCATGCTACCCGTTACGCTTTCTGGTTGATTCTCAATGATGCCAAGCTCGATTGTGACATGTTGTGCCCGTGCATACTTGGCGATATTCGTGAGGCATTCCTGCGTAATGCGGTAAAGGGTAATGTTGGCCTCGTCACCGAGGTTCGACGGGTCGCCGCTGATTGTCAGTTGACACAGCGTATCCGGGTGCCGGTCGCGCCATGCATCGATCTCCTCCTTCAGGGTATCGACAAGTCCCAGGTCGTCCAGCATGCCGGGCCGCAAGCGTTGCATCATGGAATGCACGACCTCGTAGATTCGCGAAGCCACCTCCTGAATCGCATTTGCACTGGTCAACACATGCGGTTCACAGTCCGGTGCACATTGACTGATGATTTTCGCATCAGCCTGGATGGCCGTGATGCATTGCCCGAGTTCATCATGCAGTTCACGTGCAAGGTGACGACGCTCACCTTCCTGTACTGCAAGTGACTTCTGGATCAGGAAGCGGTTCTCACTGAGTAGTTTCCTGCTTTCCTCTTCAGCGCGCTTGCGTTCAGCAACCTCTTTTGTAAGTTCGGCAGTACGCCGATTGACCTGGCGCTTGACGAAAATATTGAAAAACATACTGAATAAAATCAGCAACAGCATCAGTGCAAACCAGTGCCAGTAGTGCCTGATTACATCCAGTAGTGTAATGCGTGTGGTCTTGGCATAGGGGCCGGTTTTCAGCTGCCTGAACAGATCGTGTACCGGCTGGTAGCTGAGGGGTACGGTCCAGCCGGCATAGTTCCCGGCCCGGCTGGCCGGGTGATCATCCGGCATTTGCAACAAGGCTATGGCCACCTTGCTGGCCAGTGCATCCGGCATCGATCGTCCCTTGGCGAACGCCCACTCCGGGTACAGGCGGGTGCTGCGCAGGAAGGGAAATTCATTATCGACCTGCCGGTTGAGAATACGGAAGTCCGCCAGATTGATGATCCCTTGCTCCGCCAATCCTTCCAGGATGCCGGTCCTTACCGTACCTGCATCCATTTTCCCGTCCCGCACGTCGAAGACAATATTGTCCTGCGGAAATCCCACGAAGTGGAGTGTGCTGAAGTCGTTGAACGGATCTATACCGGCATCCACGAGTTCTCGCCAGGCCATCTGGAAGCCGCCGAAGGCATCCTCGGCAACCGCCGCAAAAGTCTTGCCGCGCAGGTCGGCAAGAACACGAATATCGTCCCGCCCGGTGCGCGTGAGAATCACCGCGCCAAAGGTCTTGGAGGGTCGCCCATGGTTCTGATTCTTGAGTGTCGCAATACGGGTGATGCCATAACCGGCCTCCAGTTCCACATAGTTGCCGGGATTGGTCAGGATGAGGTCGAGTTCATTGTGTTCCAGTGCAGCCCGCATCCCGTGGAGATCAAGTGGCAACAGCCTGAACTCGTGCCCGGAAATCTGTTCGGCCAGGTATTCTATTGTTGGTGTCCACATTTCCATCGTGGTATCGGCCCCCCGATGCGCCAGGACACCAACCGTAATCTCGCGTCCCGCAGTCCCGCCCGATAACGGTGAGCTGGCCGTTAGCCAGAGCAGGATAATGACAAGCTTACCGTCAGGCCTCATGGTTGGTCAGCCAGATTACACTGATCATGCAAGATCTTGTGCAGGACCGTCTGCACGGTGTCACAGGCACGCTGCAGTAACTCTGCATCGCTGGTGTCGTGCGGGAAATGGCAGGAGTCGGCCAGGAAGTGGCCCCAGGGTTGTTGACTCTCGTGTCCGTTACGCGCCAGGACCGTGCTCCCCCGGGGCCTGCCAGGCTGACAGGTATTGCAAGCAATCGCTGGCAGGACACATGCAACCAGGCCGCCGCGAACCGGCCCGCCACCACGGCCGGCATCAGCAGCCGTCCAGGAAGTCGTGCAGGCGGTGCGGTTGTTTGTTCTCCGGCCATACTGGCAGACCTCGTCATGTTGCTGCAGCCTGTATTGTAACCCGGTCGTGACGGCATTCCGCGGATAACGCTTACTGTCGCTAGCAACGACCGGCCTGATGCCAACCAGCTGTTAGTCATGAATAGTTTATCTGCCTGGAACAGCCCGTCCAGCGTGATATCACATCAAAGGTGTCTGCAGAGACGGCTGCCATGCGATTTCCAGCGCCATGTCGTGCATGATGCCGGTCATCAACGTGCGGTGCTTGTCACTGATGCCTTCGGGGAATGTGCATTTCGGCCAGCTCCCGTCATTAAAAAGAAACATCGTAGCGTGCGCCGTGCGCACCAGTCGCTGCTGCAAGTATCCCCGGTGCGCACGGCGCACCCTACGATGTTTCCCTGAATGACGGGAGTTGGCCGGATTAAGGCCGTAGCCCGGATGCAACGCAGTGGAATCCGGGGGGGGCTCCCGGATTACGTTTCACTTCATCCGGGCTACGTTGCTGTAAGTTTTCCCCGGTGCGCACGGCGCACCCTACATCTGCTGACTTTGCGGTTTCGACTCGATAACTGTCATCCTGGCGCAGGCCGGAATCGAGGTAGTGTGTATTAATCAAAGGGGATGAAGGGAATAAACAGTTATCCCGCTGAACTTCTCCCGGTTTAACGGACCATTAACCAGGGGAACACGAAAGGTCGTTAGACTATATGCGGATTCAGCGCCGGCAGAGTGTTCCTCGTGTGCCGGGTTTTCGATTTACGCCAGAACAGCAGGCGAGGGTGCATTTGCTGTACGAGTTCCTGCTTCCAGGCCGGGAAATCCAGTGAATTGCCGCCGTAGATAGCACCGTCCAGTGAATTGGCCAGGGCGCGTAGCCTGCCCGGTTCTGCCTGTGGACTGGCCGCGATAAGCTTCTCGGTAACAACAGAGAGCGGCGAGTGAGCGCTTATGTCGAGGTGCTGACAAACACGACTCTTGAACTGTGTGCACCAGGCTTGCGGGTTGTTCTCGGCGTGCAGGCAGCGCGTGCACATCCAGAGTTTGACTGACTTTGGCATCAGCAGGGCAAGGCCCATTTTCAGGCGCCGCAGAAGATTGGCCGGAGCCAGCGTGGCGCCGATGTCATGTGCGCGTTGCCGGGCGTGTTGTCCGCGTACTGACAACCAGGCAGTGGCGGATACCAGTAACGAGCGGGTGCGGGGCCATACGCCCAGCCAGAAGCCGGCAATCAGGGACAGTGCAATAATCATCGGCGCCCAGAAAAAAACCGGGGACACGGAATGCTCATCGGGAGTTTGCCTGGCTTTCAGTCCTGCGCCTGCTGCTGTCTCGCCACGACTGTATGGCACTCCGGCTTGCCTGGCAGACTCTGAATCGACATCCCACCATGCCAGCGTCACCTCGGGGAGGCGTACCCAGCCACCCACAAGCGGAATAATGGTGTAGGTTTCCTTGCGGGTTCCGGTCAGGTATCTGCCATTTGCTGACAGACCGTTTGTGGTGGAAGTGATATCCCGGTAGATCCTGTAGTGCCTGCTGTCGAGATATTGTGCCAGTGATGGAAGTTGTTTGCCCAGTGCGCCTTTCGCTTTCAGCTCCACTGTCAGGATGACGGGTTCACCGGCCTTGACGGGTTTATTCTGTTGCAGGTTTGTGTACAGCTTCAGATCGTGCAGCGGCAGCCAGGGGGTGACGGCGGGATCGGCCGGCCGGACCTGTAATGTCCGCGGCGCATCGGCTGCAATGTTAAAGCTGTTGTCGGCTGTTGCGGCCGGGGTGCCCGGCCCCCTGTTCGCTGGACTGCTGTCCGCGTGTGTGCCGGCAAAGCTGATCGCCGGGATTATGATCTCGCCGGACCGTAGCGGCATTAACCGGTAGACGTACGTGTTGACGATCTGCCGCTTGTCACTGCTGTTCCTGCGTGTAGTGGCAACCGGGCCATTCACCTGTTCCAGCACGGCGCCCTCGATACGCGGTAACCCGGGTGTCAGTGACTTGAGGTTGCCGTCGCTGACCACGCGCACCGTGTAGACTATATTTTGCTGCTCATAAAATACCGACCCGGCTATATCAACCTCAACCACTGGCGGGCCGGTCGTTGCGCTGACTGCAGGAGGCTGTGCTGTGTACCAGCCGGGGGCAGAACCCGGATAGAAATTATTCGGTGGCGGCGGGGGTGCCTGATACTGCGGTGCAGGCCTGCTGCCCTCGATATTTCCCCAGGGGCGATTGGTTGTTACGCGGTTGTCTTTGGCAGGTTGCTTGCTGTTACCTGCGGAAAAACCGAAGGCATGTACCGGTGTGGATATAAAGTTTGCCAGAATGCAAATGACGCACAGGCGTGAAATGTTGAATCGACTCAAACGAAAGTGCTCCTTGTCTTTCCGAATACACCTGCAGGCTGCTGGTCAAACCGGGAATTGACCCCGGACTTACCATGGCCGCGTTTCCAGCAGTTGGCGGCCAATGCGCTGCAACTCCTGTTGTTCTTCTATCCTGAACTGGTTGAGTAACAGGGCAGCCGGATCACCCTCGATCTGTTCAAGCCACTGTTCCATTACCATCATGGATACACCGGTTCCCGGGATGCCGTCCTTGTCCGGCACGCCGCCCTGTTGTGTTCCCTGTTCCGCCAGTCCCTGTCCGGCTTCCATCTGGTCGAAACGATCCACGGCCTGACTGGCGGCTGTCTCTGCCTCTGAAATCTCCTCGGGCGGGCCGCCCGGACCGGCTGACCGGTCATCTGCAGCACCCGCTGCCTGCTGCTCTTTATCTTTTGCTCCTCCACCAGCATCGTCCGCGTCCGGTGAATCAGAGCCCTGATCAGTTATTTCTATGCCCAGATTAGCATCATTTCCCTCGGTCTGCTTGTCCAAATCGCCTTCATCTTGCTGATCTTCATTGGATTCAGACGAATTTTCCGCTTGTTCCGCATTTTCTTCGCCGTCATTGGCTTGCTGCTCTCCGGATGACTGCTCGGACTCCTGTTCCTGCTCCCCCGAGGATTGTTCGGATTCCTGCTCCTGGTCACCGGATGACTG
>JAOULY010000095.1 GCA_029881775.1 Gammaproteobacteria bacterium | reverse complement strand
CGCGCTCTACCCGGAAGGCGGTTGCAAGGGCCGGCGCATCTTCGAGTCCTTCCGCTACGGCGCGTTCGATATCGCACTGCGTACCGGAACCCCCATCCTGCCGGTTTTTATCCATTATGAGGCGCAGGATACGTTTGAATGGCGTGAGCCGCAGACGCTGCTGCACAAGATATGGCATATGAGTAGCGCGCCGAATAACCGGGTCAACTTCTATATATACGATGCCCTCGACCCGGCCCAATTCGCCGACAAGGAAAGTTTTACTGCCCATGCCCACAGCTTGTACCTGGAATGGCAGGCGCGTTACCTCGATTAATCCCCCCAATCCGCTGCAAGCTGGCAGGCGGCTGTCTGGCCGGACTATTCAGCGAACACCTGGTTAATAATAAAAGCGCCGTCATTGCGAGCGTAGCGCGGCAATCCCGGACTATGGAATCAATCGGTTGGAGATTGCCGCGCTACGCTCGCAATGACGGCGTTTGTAGAATATCTGAGGTTCCCAGGTAAACTTTTGTCTCTCGCACCGGCATTGTGTTGCCGGTCGCTGCAGTCCATGCGTTAGAATCCCCCGTCGGCAGTCCGGCCGGAAAAGATTACAGGGGAACGACACATGTTGCTTGGAAGAAATAACGTGCACACCATCATCATGGCAGCTGCGCTGCTGGGCGCACTGTTTGCGAAAACGGCAGTGGCAGACACACTGATCATGCAGGACGGTTCGCGCCTTAATGGCGAGGTCGTTCGCCAGGAGGGCGGTAGCCTGGAATTCAGTACGCCGTACGCCGGCGTCATCAAGGTGCAGTGGGCGCAGGTCAGCGAGGTCGTGACCGACAAGCCAATGGAACTGTACCTGGGAAACAAGGAGCTGATTACCACGCAGCGTATTACGCGGTCTGACAGCGGCATGTCTGTTGATACCACCGCCGGTGCACGACAGCTGGCAGATGCCGAGCTGGCCTATATCAATCCGGACAAGTGGCAGCGTGGCGAGGGCTACAAGCTGGCCGGTCGCGTCAACTTTGGCCTGGATTTCCAGGAAGGCAATACCGAAAAGGAAGAAATCGGCCTGGACGGAGAAGTCAGGGTGCGTCGTCAGCATGATCGTCTGAATGTCGCCGGCCAGTTCGAGAAGGACAAGAGCGGCAACCTGACCACGGCGGAAAACTGGCTGTTACGCAGCAAGTATGACTACTTTGTATCGGACAAGTGGTACTACGGCGGTCAGCTGAATTTCGAACATGACGAGTTCGCCGATCTTAACCTGCGGACGGCCTTTGGCCCGCATGTTGGTTACCAGTTCTACGAGAGCAAGGCACTCAACCTGGGTGTTGATGCATCGCTGCTTTACGTCATCGATGATTTCAATGTGGCGCGGGACGATGAATACAGTGCGCTGGGCTGGAGTGTTGACTTCGACAAGCTGGTCTTCGGTGAGCGCATCCAGGTCTACCATCGCCATAACGGCTTGCTCGAGCTTGGTGAGGCGGAAAACGTGGTGGTAAACAGCTGGACCGGTTTGCGTTTCCCGTTGTATGCCGGCGTGCTGGCAAGTACCGAGGTGCAGGCTGATTACGACGGTGGTGCACCGGCCGGCATCGACAAGGTCGATACGATTTACCGCCTCAAGCTGGGATACCAGTGGTAGGGTGACCTGCTGCGTCTGGCTGCAGGCCGCTGAAGCGGGCGAGCCTGCAGCCAGGCGGCCGCTTGCGCCTGCCGCTGGATACCGGTGGCAGGCCTGCCTGCTAACAAGCCTTCAGCCGAATTGTCGCATTACCGTGTCGTACACCAGCAATCCAAACACGATGACGGACGTCACCAGGACAAGGTTGGTGGCGGGTCCATTGCGCAGGCTGCCCAGCCAGCTGCTGCGGTTGTTCATGTAGAGCAGTGTGATGCCGAGCAATGGCATAAAGAATGCGCCTGCAACGGCATAGATCAGCACCAGCCACACCGGTTTTTCCGCCAGCAGTAACAGCATGGGCGGGATTGCAATGAAGAACAGGTAACTGCGGTAAGGAATCGAACGCGTATCGATTGCGCGAGGCCGGTCTTCGCGCAGGGTGTACTGGCGCACAAAATCGGCGAACAGGTAGGGGACACCCTGCCAGACACCCAGCATCGAGCTGAAAATCGCACACCAGAATCCGACCAGGAAGAGTGACATGCCGACGGGGCCGACGACGACTTCGAGGCGTTCCGCAACGCCGAGTGCCATGCGCGGGCCGGTGACCTGTTCCGGTGACACCCCGGCCGAGACGATCATGATGGCGATGCCGAATATTCCCGTCAGGGTGTAGGCTACGGCCAGGTCCTTGCGTGAACGGTGCAGGTCCTGTCGTGATGTCCAGTTGCATTCCCGTATCCAGTAGCCATAGCACAGCAGGGTGACGCTGCCGCCGACACCGCCGATAACGCCCAGCACAAACAGTACCGATCCGTCCGGCATGGACGGGCGGAGCAGGCCTGTGAGCAGGCCATCCGTTTCCGGTATTACCAGCACGGCACAGACGATGACCAGGACCATCATCAATGCCATGAAGACCTTCATCAGTTTTTCGAGTAGTGCATAGCGTCCGATGAGGACCAGTACCAGTGCCAGTAACGAGTGAATGACGCCCCACAATTCCACGGAGACTGACGGTATGAGCGCGTGGGCGGCCAGCCCGCTGGCAGCCATCAGTGCGGCGGCAACGATGAATGTCCACAACAGCAGGTAGATAAAAAAGTAGAGGGAGAAGAATTTCGGCAGGCGTAATACCCAGCCTTCGAGCAGTGTGGTGCCGGTCGCCAGTTGCCAGCGTGCCAGGCCCTCGTTCATTACATACTTCATAATGGCGCCGAGTACGGCGGCCCATAGCAGCGCGGTGCCATAGCGGGCGCCGGCCACGGATGCGGCAATCATGTCACCGGCGCCCAGCCCGGTGGCGGCAATGACCAGTCCGGGCCCGATGTCCCTGAACAGGCCGATGGATTTTTTCATTGTCTGATGCCCCTCGGTTTGCGCCCGGTGCCCGTGTTAAAGTAATGTTTTGAAAGGTGGCATGCAATAGCGGTGCAATGATCAATGAAGTTGCGAACACAGATATCCCTGCTGCTCGTCATGTTCGGACTGGTTCCGTTGCTGGCGGCTTTTATCATCAATATACCGATGATCTTCGAGCGCTTCGAATCGTTGTATCACAAGGCGCACCTGCAGAATCTCCGCGCGGAGTTCAGTGATCTCGACCAGCATCTGGCGCGTCGTCACGAAATGGTGCGACTGCTGGCGAAGATGCCCGAGCCGGGTTTCTTTGCCATGGAAGGCCAGGGTGCCCCGAATGACCTGGAGGCGACGCGTAGCGGTTATGTGGACTGGATTAACCAGGTACTGATCGACCAGCTGGACATCACCCGTATCTTTTTCCTCAATGCCGACAACCAGGTTATGTTCTGGCTCGATCGTGATCAGGTGACCGGTCGCCTCACCAAGAGTACTGATAACGCCAGTCGTCCGGAGCAGGGTTTGCACGAGGCTGCGCAGCGCCTGAGTCCGGGAACAGTACTGAATGGTCCGATCGTGTTCGACCGCGCGGTGGCGGCAATTTCACCTAACCGGTTTATGCAGATGGGGCTGGTCAGCCCGGTATTCCTGCCGCAGCTACAGAAAAACGGGGAAGCAGCCGTGCCGCGCGGCAGCGTGGTGGTGTACCTCGATATGGGCGGTCTGGCCCAGGCCTACCGGGGAAATTACTGGGTGCTCAACAACGGCCACTACCTGGATACCGCGACCGGCGAGTCGAAGGACGCATCCGCGTTCGAGGATTTCCGGGGGCTGGAAAAAATATTCGCTACGCGCGAACTGGCGTTGTGGGAATACCGTAACCAGCAGGTCCTGTGGGTGCCGCTGTTCCAGACTGAACGTGACGGTGCGCTGTGGGTCGGTCGTAGTGTTGATGCCTCGCCGCTGGCGATACTGCGAAACCGGGTGGAACTGATCGTGGCCGCCATCGTGTTCGGCCTGCTCGTGGTGGTGCTCCTCGTTGCACGGCTGATCGCTGTTCGAAGCGAGCGTCTCGGTAACGAGCTGACCGACGGGATTACGCGTGTCATCGAGCTTGACGAGGCGGTGACCTTTTCCTGGCAGCGTCCTGAAGAACTGCATGAGCTGGGTAACAAACTGACCCGCCTGGCCGGAACACATATCGAGCATAACCAGGCACTGCTGAACTATGCAGAAGAGCTGGAGGCATCGAACCGTTACAAGTCGGAATTTCTTGCAAATGTAAGTCACGAGTTGCGTACGCCGCTGAACTCGATTCTGTTGTTGTCGAGGATGCTGTGTGATGAGAAGGCAACGGAGCTGTCAATCGAGGATTGTCGCAAGGCGCGCATTATTCACGCCGCCGGCAATGATTTGCGTGCACTGATCGATAATATTCTTGACCTGTCACGGATCGAGGCGGGCCAGATGACGCTTTCGACCGAGACGGTCAACCTGAATGAATTGATCAATGGTGTGGTTGAGTTGATGCAGCCGCAGTTTGATGACAAGCAGCTCGAATTGAGGGTCGAGACCAGTCCGGCGGTGCCGGACGAAATTGTCTCGGACGGCGGGAAGATTCGACAGATACTGCTTAACTTCCTGTCGAATGCGGTCAAGTTTACCGAGCAGGGCAGTGTGACCGTGCGGTTCTCGGCGGGTGGCGAGGTGGCCGGTGTGCAATACCCGGTCAGTATCAGTGTGGCGGACACGGGTATCGGTATCCATGCTGCCAAGCAATCGCTGGTGTTCGAGGCATTCAAACAGGCAGACGGTTCCACCAGCCGCCGGTTCGGTGGGACCGGACTGGGGCTGGCGATCAGCAAGGAGCTTGCCAACCTGATGGGCGGCGATATTACGCTTGATAGCAATCTTGACCACGGCTCGATATTTACCCTGTGGTTACCGCTGGCGGTGCCGGATACGGAAACAGGCGTGGCAGGACGTAAAGCGGTGGTGACTAATGGCACGGCGGAAAAAACGGAACCGGTACCCGAGGCCGACTACAGTAATGCGCGGGTGTTGCTGGTCGATGATGATATGCGCAACCTGCTGGCGTTGACGCCATTGCTGGAGCGCTGGCACCTCGACGTGACGGCGGCCGGCGATGGCGAGGAGGCGCTGGATACGCTGGCCACGGATGATCCGTTCAGCGTGGTGTTTATGGATATAATGATGCCGGGTATGGATGGAAACGAGGTAACCCGGCGTATCAGGCGGCAGTACACGCAGAGTGAGCTGCCGGTGATTGCGCTGACTGCCCGCTCGGGTGAAGAAGACTGCGACGAATGCATGAATGCAGGGGCCAATGCCTGCCTTATCAAGCCGGTCGATCCCCGTGAAATGAAAGACACGCTGGATCGCTACCTGGGTAGCGGAGCGGCCGCGGATACAGCCAGGGATGTGATATGAAACGCTACGCCGGTTTTCGGGTATTGATTGTCGATGACAACGAGAACAACCTGTTCTCGCTGCGGGCCCTGATCAACAAGCATATGGATGTCGAGGTGATCAGCGCCAACTCGGGACAGCGCGCAGTCGAAATTGCGCTGGAGAATCCGCGCATCGACCTGATTGTGCTTGATATCCAGATGCCGGAAATGGACGGCTTCCAGACCGCCACCATGCTGAAGGTCCGCAAGCGTACCCGTGACATACCGATTATCTTCCTGACGGCGGCCTACAAGACCGACGAGTTCCAGCAAAAGGGTTATGAAGTCGGTGCGGCCGACTACCTGCTGAAGCCCATCGATGACAACCAGCTGATCAACAAGATCAGTACCTACCTGCGCCTGATTGAGAAGGAGCGCGAGATGAACCTCCGGCTCGAAGAGCTGGTGGAGGAGCGCACGCGCGAGCTGTATGTGGCCAAGTCCTATCTCGAAAATGTGATTAATCACATGGGCGAGGCGCTGTTGCTGCTGGATCCTGACGGGACGGTCAAGGCGGCAAACCCGACCGCCTGTCGTATGCTCGATTATTCCGAAGACGAGATGATCGGTATGTCGATCGGCGATATCTTCGAGGAAGAAGAGGCGGTGCAGGCGCATGCGTTCATGGGTACCTGGCTGGAGGCGTTGATCCGTACCGGCACCATGAGCAGCATCGAGGCGTGCTTCATCGCCAAGGACCAGCGGCGCGTACCGATCCTGTTTTCACGTACAGCGCTGATGAACGAACAGGGCGGGATTACGGATATAATCTGTATCGCAAAAGACATGACGGGGTACGAGCGGGTGGCGGGCTGAGACAGCAGGGTACGAACCGGTTGCAACTCCTTGCACACGGGGTAAACTTGTCACAGGATGACTGGAGCGGTAAATGGAAAAGACGGATACAACCAAGCCGGAAGAAGACATCGTTCTTACGGCCGAAGCCCTGAAAGCCATGGGGCATCCCCTGCGCTGGAAAATTCTCTGTACGCTGGGTAACAGCGAGATGTCGGTCGGCGAGATTGTCGAGAAGATAGGTACTTCGCAGAGCAACGTTTCCCAGCACCTTGACCAGCTGCGCAACAAGAACATTGTCAAGTCACGCCGCGATGCCAACAGGATTTACTACTGCGTCAGTAATGACAAGCTGCTGGAACTGATCAGTACCATGCGTGGCGTGTTGTGCCAGACCAACCTGAGTGACCTGCCGCCGCCGGAATAGTACGGTACGGTTTTTCTCCGGCTGGTCCCGGCCGGATTTGTCCGTTTCAGCCCGCTCTGCAACCGTGGATCCGGGGAAAGCGCCTGGCCATTACAATTACCCGGTCCCGAAATCTTCGCTGCAACGGAATCCCGCTTCCTCGTTCCATCACGCGGTTTGCCTCACCCCCCCCGTCATTACCGCACAGGCGGGAATCCAGCCCCTCGTTCCATCACGTTGTGCGGCTCGATCCCCCCGTCATGCCCGCGCAGGCGGGAATCCAGCCCCTCGTTCCATCACGCGGTTCGCCCCACCCCCGTC
>JAOULY010000094.1 GCA_029881775.1 Gammaproteobacteria bacterium | reverse complement strand
ATCGTTAGCCGATTTGTCGAGCGTGATAGCACCGCGCTGTATCAGGTCATGCGTGAATTCGAGAATGTGCTGCGGGACCGGGTAGTTCGGATCGAGAAAGTCGAACGGGCCGGCCAGTGTATTCAGAAAGCTGTAGGCGACGCGCCAGGCATGGCCGCATTCACCGAAAATAATGCGTTTTACACCAAGCTCAAGGGCTGCCTCGCGGACACGCAACGACAGCTTGCGCATATTCTCGTAGCTGCCGATGAACATGCCGAAGTTGGCGGCTTCGGAGGCGTGTGAACTCAGCGTCCAGCTGACGCCGGCTTCGTGAAAGACCTTGGCATAGCCCATCAGGCCGTCGACGTGCGGTTCGGCGAAGAAATCAGCAGAGGGCGTCACCACCAGGATGTCAGCGCCTTTTTCGTCCAGCGGCAAGCGTACCTTGACGCCGGTATCGTCCTCGATATCTTCCTCGAGACCTTCGAGTGTATCAGCCAGCGCCGGTTCCGGCAGACCGAGGTTGTTACCGATCTTGAATACCTTGCTGATGATCTCGTTGCAGTACTTCTGGCCGACGCCGATGGAATCCATGACTTCACGTGCAGCCATGGAAATTTCAGCGGTATCGATACCGTAGGGGCAGTACACGGAGCAACGACGGCATTGTGAACACTGGTGGAAATAGCTGTACCAGTCGTCCAGTACTTCCTTGGTCAGGTCAACTGCGCCAACCAGCTTTGGGAAGTACTTGCCGGCAAAGGTGAACTTGCGGCGGTACACCTTGCGGAACAGGTCCTGGCGCGCGACCGGCATATTCTTCGGGTCGCTTGTGCCGAGATAGTAATGGCACTTGTCGGTGCAGGCACCGCACTTTACACACGAATCAAGGAACACGGCGAGTGAACGGTATTTGCCGGTCAGCTCTTCCATCTTGTCGTAGGCGACCTGTTGCCAGTTATCGACCAGTTCGCCCGGAAAACCCAGCGGCTCCTGAAAAATATCCTTGGCGACAAACGGTTTGCTGTGCGCCATTACCCCTTCCTGAATTTTCGGGATGACGGGGTATTCTTTCAGTGTCGGTGTATCGAAATCAGCCACGCTTTGCTCCAGGGTCAGTCGTTATACCGGGTTATTTCTCGAGTTCAGCCGCCCACGGCGCGATATGACGGGAATCATGGGCGCGCAGGCCGGGTTCGGCGCGCGGGTTGTCTACCTGGTTGCGTGTCGGGCTGAAGAACACACCCGGTGCATGCAACAGTTTGCTGATCGGGAAAATAATCATCAGCGTGGCAACCAGGCCAAGGTGAACCAGTAACAGCGGATCTTCGGGGATCGGATGCCAGTTAAACACCATCAACCCGAGGAAGAATGCTTTCAGTGCAACGATATCCGTGTGCGTAATGTAGTCCATGCCCAGGCCGGTAAGGGCGATCGCCATTAACAGGGCCAGCATCAGGTGATCTGACAGTGCTGATATATAGCGTACGCGGTCAACGAGGACACGGCGTGCCCACAGGCCGGCCAGTCCTGCGGCCATTGCAAATGCAGCATACAGCCCGAATGGCTGGATCAGGTCGACCCATGTCCATACCGGGTTGGTGAAGTAGCGCAGGTGACGCGCGAGTACCAGGAACATGCCGAAATGGAACAGGTAACCGAATATCCAGATCCATTTATTGGAGCGAAACAGACTCTCGAAGAAGGCTACCTCGCGGAACATGCGCAGGACGACACCCTGGCGTGTAACCGGTGCCGGTGTCGTCGGGATCTTCAGCGGTGCCGGTGTCTTTGCATATTGCCGAATCTTGAACGCCAGACCACCGACCAGCAGGGCCGTGGCAGTGTAGAACAGCAACGCATAAACAATGGTCCAGAAGGGCATGCTTTCCGGGCTCCTTTAAATTCCAAATGAAGCGGAAGTCCGCAGGCCGATCCCTGCAGACTTCCCGGGTTACATCAAACGCAGCCGGTTGGTTTCGGCAGGCCGGCGTATTTACAGGCCTGTTTGGCAGGACCGTACGGGAACAGTTCGTACAGGTACTTGCTGTTGCCTTTGTCCTTGCCCAGCTTTTTGCCGATGGCCTTGGTGAGCACGCGTACGGCCGGTGCGATCTGGTATTCCTCGTAGTACTCACGCAGGAAGTTGATCACTTCCCAGTGGTTCTCGGTCAGATCGCAGTCGTCGATCTTGGCCATGACAGCTGCGACATCTTTGTCCCAGGTGTTCAGGTCGGCCAGATAACCTTCTTCGTCAGTTTCGTAAGTCTTTCCGTTTGCCTCGATACTACTCATGGTGATTGTCTCCTCATTGGCGACGCCAGTTAAATAAAAGTTTTCAGAGCCAGGACTGAACCTTGTCGTTGGCTTCAACCATATCCACGAAACCCGCGTAATCGACGACATTAATGCCATCGGCCAGCTTGTCTTTTGTAATGCCACGGGCAGCCAGGTCGGGACCCAGGACTGAAACTGTGTGTCCTTCAAGCAATGACGCGGCCTTGCCGGCCTTGACTGCACCGTAGACGCCGTCTTCGATCAACAGCAGGGTGTCGCCGCTTTTCATGATCGAGGTTGCAGTGTTCAGATTGCTGCCATCGTAGGGCGATTTGTTTACCAGATGTAACATTGACATATTTCCTGTTCCGGAGTCAGAAGTTAAACAGGACATCCTGGTCAGCCAGGACATCGGACAGTTCGGCGCGGCTGACAAGGTGAATGGAATCTTTTTCCGCCCAGTCCTCGTCCTCGTCTTCCCACACGAGGTGTTGCAGGTCATCCAGCGTCAGGCCGCGCTCTTCGAGCGATTCCTTGTCGACGTAGATCTTGTTGACCTCGAAATCACCCAGTGCTGCATAGGTCGGTGAGAAATTCTTCATGCCAATGCCGCTGGTGTCCTGCCCCTTGGTGAGCTGGTATACACCGTCATCCATGAATGCCAGGCTGACATCCTGCTCGAAAGCGGCACCGATCAGCACCACTTCGAGGGACTCCCAGGCATAGATCGTGCCGTAGGGCGCCTTGCGGTTTATGTACATCATTTTCTTTGTCTTCGACATCAAAACTCTCCGTCAGTCGCCAAACACGATGGTGCGATCACTCTCGATACCACCTTCGATCAGTTGGCCGAGACCGGAAATCCTGAAGCCAGGTGCGATGTTGGTAGCATCTTTGCCATTGCGTTCGGCTTCGCCGTCATCGACGATGCCGCGACGCTGGGCTGCAGCGACACACAGGACCATGTCGATATCATGTTCCCTGGCAAGCTCGCTCCAGCGATTGACGATATTGCGATCATCCTGCGGCGGTGTCGTCAGACGGGTGCCGTTATTAACGCCGTCATGATAGAAAAAGATACGAAAGATCTCGTGCCCTTTATCGAGTGCCGCCTTGGCAAAGTGATAGGCCGTGTCAGCAGACTGGTGCTGGTAGGGCCCCTCATTAACCTGAATGGTGAACTTCATCAGCCAGATCCTCAGAAACGAATGTGGGTGGAAGCGTTCAGGCTTGCACGCGCACCGCGCCAGTTATCAATGTGATACTTGGTGAACGGCAATCCGGTCTTTTCGAAGAAACGCGGCCAGCCGATACGCTCGATCCAGTCGTTGATACGTTCCCAGTCCTTCGCGTCTTCCTTGTAGGTCTTGAGAATTTTCTTGACCACGGCAGTGGCTTCCGGCCAGCGCGGCGGGTTGTTCGGAATGCCGGAGGCAACCAGCTTCTGGAAGGTCGGCTTGCCGCGGGCGTTGGAGTGGTTACCACCCACCCAGATAGCCAGCTTGGAATGCTCGGCGTCATTGATCTGCATCGGCGGGCAGGGCGGGAAGCAGGCGCCGCAGCAGATGCATTTCTTCTCGTCGACTTCGAGTGACGGCTTGCCGTTCACCAGCGCCGGGCGAATGGCCGCAACCGGGCAGCGCGCGACAACTGACGGACGTTCGCAGACGTTCGAAACCAGGTCATGGTTGATCTTCGGCGGCTTGGTGTGCTGCACGTTGATGGCGATATCGCCCTGGCCGCCACAGTTAATCTGGCAGCAGGAGGTCGTCATGTGCACGCGGTTCGGCATGTTCCAGCCTTTGAACTCGTCGATCAGCTCGTCCATCATGGACTTGACGACACCGGAGGCGTCGGTGCCCGGGATGTCGCAATGCAGCCAGCCCTGGGTATGCGACAGCATGGCAACCGAGTTGCGGGTACCACCAACAATGAAACCTGCGTCGGTCAGTGCCTTGATCAGCGGCTCTACCTTGGCCTCATCGGCCACCTGGTATTCGATGTTGCTGCGAATGGTGAAGTGAATGTAACCCTCACCATACTTGTCACCGATGTCGCACAGTTTGCGCAAGGTGAACAGGTCAAGAATACGCTGGGTACCGGCACGCACGGTCCAGATCTTGTCACCGTTTTTCGAGACGTGTAACAGTACGCCGGGCTGCGGGTCTTCGTGGTAGGCCCACTGACCGTAGTTCTTACGCATCACCGGATGCATGTACTGGAACGCGTCAGGGCATCCTGATTCGATAGGCGAACGCATTGCTTCTGCCATGTGACTCTCCTGAAAAATCTTCTGAATTTGGAACAGGCCCCGGCGCGCAGCACCGGGGCTTTGTCGTTAATAGAACGCCGTCTTAAGCGGAAGCAGCCTCTGCCTTGCGGGCAAACCACTTCTCGGCCTCTTCATCCCAGCCATCCATGCGGACGTAGGAACTCTGGCGCGGGCTGCCGACCATGTTCGGGTCGACTTCAATACCGATGCCTTCGAGGAAGTTCACCAGGCCGATACGCTCGATCATTTCACCGCAGCGCTCGTGCTCAAGTCCGTTCTCGGCCCAGAAGTCGATGATCTCTTCGGCCATCTCCTGCAGGCTTTCGTAGTCTTCCTCGGTTTCCAGCTTCTTGAACGGCACCACGACAGTACCCATCAGGTCGCCGATCTTCAGCGTGCGCTTGCCGCCGATGAGGATGGTGACACCCTTGTCGTCACCGGGATGCAGTGCTTTCGGCATCACGTTCAGGCAGTGCATGCAACGTACGCAGTTGTGATTGTCGACGGTAATGGTGTCGTCATCGTTCAGCTTGATGGCCTGGGTCGGGCAACGGCTGATGACGTTGTCCATCAGGTACTGGCGGCCCTTCTTGTCGAGGTAGTACTTGACCCCGTCCTGATCGACCTTCATCTCGTCACGCCAGGTGCCGATGATGGCGAAGTCAGCACGCTCAATGGCGTTCTGGCAATCGTTCGGGCAACCGGAGACCTTGAACTTGAACTTGTAGGGCAGGGCCGGGCGATGCACGTCGTCGGTGAAATTATTCACCATCCAGCGGTGAATGCCGTGCTCGTTGCAGTTGGACATTTCGCAGCGGGCGCCACCGACACAGGACATGGCGGTACGCACGCACGGGCCGGCGCCACCAAGGTCCCAGCCGTATTCGTTGATTTCGTCGAAGAAATGCTGCGTGTTTTCGGTGGTAGCACCGATGAACATGATGTTGCCGGTCTGACCGTGGAAGGTCACCAGGCCGGAACCCCATTTCTCCCAGCTGTCACCCAGCTGGCGCAGCATGTCGGTGGTGTAGAAGTTACCGGCCGGCGGCTGCACGCGCAGGGTGTGGAATTCCCTGGACTCGGGGAAGGCGTCACCGACTTCCGAGAAGCGCGGGATGATGCCACCGCCATAGCCGTACACACTGACAGTGCCGCCTTTCCAGTAGCCTTTGCGGGTTTCGTAGGAATGCTCCAGCTGTCCCAGCAGACCGTTGGTCATGTTGTTGATGCGTTCGTCGGGATGCTCGTCACGCAGGCGCTTTATGCCGGAGATGAAACTCGGCCACGGGCCGTTTTCCAGATCGTCCAGCATCGGTGTTGGGTATTGATTCTTGGCCATGGCACTAATCTCCTGAGATTGTTTTTGCTTTCACCAAAAGTTCTGATTTCGTTCGCGCGAGGCAACCCGATTGCTTGAATCGTGTCGCCGTGTAAATCAGTGAGTTATCGTCTCGTAATTGATGGACTGACTCTGATTAGGCGCATTATAGGTCGCCCGGCAGGTGAGCATATCCTACCCATGGGGTGTCGCGGTAATTGCCCACTATCCCGAAAGGGGTATTGGCAGATTTATTATTTAAATTCCAATAGTTAGTCGCATTCCCCGGTTTTACTGATATCAGCAGTATTTTTTCTTATAGTAACGTGTACTTAATCGCTATTTGAAGAAAGCAGGTGCATTCGTTTATTGAATAAACAGGCAGTTAATGAGAATGCTACTCATTTGCGTATTGCGCCGTGCCGACACGCGCATAACGGGCCTCGTTGTTTAAACCCGTCTGCGGCACGTACTATAACTCACCCTGCAATCAGGTTAGCCCCGGTGGGCGCCGGGTGTACTAAGACGCATGCAATCCAACCCCATAGCATTCAATCCTTTTGATGTGTCCTGCGAATCGGACTACCGGCGCTGGCGTGAAACAAAGCTGGCAGTTATGGACGGTGGCGGGGTGACGCGGGTGATCCAGGTCGGAGATCCCGCGCACCTCGATGAACAGGAATACACGGCAATTCTGTCCGCTTGCCGAAGCACGAATATGGCGATCTACCGGACAACCGGCTCATGCACGGTCGACAAGCAGTCCATCCGGGCGCTCGGCCAACGCTTTGGCCTGGAACGGCTGGACATGAATCTGCGTGCCGACGAAGACAGCATTACCTCGATACGCGTGGTCCCGGCCGGCGAATCGACACACTACATTCCGTATACCAACCGCGCGATCAACTGGCATACGGATGGCTATTACAATACGGCAGACGAACAGGTGCGCGGCATCGTCATGCACTGCGTACAGCCGGCAGACAGCGGCGGCGTAAATTGCCTGATGGACCCTGAAATCGTCTATTTACTGCTGCGTGATGAAAATCCGGATTGGGTGAAAGCGCTCATGCAGCCGGATGCTATGACTATCCCGGCAAACGTGGAAGCGGGTAAGGAAATACGGCCAGTCCATACCGGCCCGGTATTTTCAGTTGAAAAAGCGACCGGTTGCCTGCATATGAGATATACGACCCGGACGCGCAGCATTGCCTGGAAAGATGATGTGGATTTACACAAGGCTGTCGGGTTTATCCGCGAG
>JAOULY010000093.1 GCA_029881775.1 Gammaproteobacteria bacterium | reverse complement strand
ACCGCGTAACTCGGCCAGGTCATAATTGAGCACCAGGCCGGCATGGCGCTGTTGCATCTGCGCTGAAATAGCGCGCAGGTTATCCAGCGCTTCATTCACCCCGTTGCCGGCCCCGGCCAGAACTTCGCCGGCACGCACCAGAACCTCCGCCCCGCCATTCAGGCCGGCGAGTGCGGCAAGCCGGTGCCGCTGATCATCACTGGCAGTCGTATCAGCCAGTATTTCATCTATTTCAGTGACCGCCTTGCGCTGCAGGGCATCGAATAACTCGCGTTCCTGCAACCTCGTCAAACCGGCGTCACGTGCCAGTCCGCGGTATATACCGACATGACCGAGATCGATGCGGGCGTCGGCGATATCAAGCAATGACAACGTCTCCAGCACCAGTGAAAGTATTTCAACATCACTGTCCGGCCCGGCATGCCCGAACAGCTCCGCACCGACCTGCAACGGACTGCGGGAGCCACCGAAGCCATCTGTGCGTGTATGCAACACGGTACCGACATAACACAGACGTGAAGGCGCTTCGCGCCGCAACGGGTGCGCATCGATTCGAGCGGCCTGCGGCGTCATATCCGCGCGCAAGCCCATCATGCGTCCACTCATCTGGTCGGTAATCTTGAATGTTTGCAGATCAAGGTCGTTACCGCTGCCGGTCAACAAGGCATCGAGGTACTCGATAAGCGGCGGCATGATGAGCTGGTAGCCCCAGCGCGCATAGAGATCGAGAATTTCCCGTCGGGCATCCTCGAGCCGCCGCGCATCCGGCGGCAACACTTCTTCGATACCTTCCGGCAACAGCCATTTGTCCCTGATACTCATAAGTCCCGATATTTTCCGGTTACCTGACCACGGTCAGCAATATTGCGCCCAGCATCATACTCGCCAGGCCGGCAATGCGCAGTGTGCGATCATCCAGTTGCGCGGCCGTTTCCAGCATGCGGCGCAGCGATTGCGGGTTGATGAATGGGATAATCCCCTCAATCACCAGCACCAGCGCGAGCGCAGCCAGCAAGTCGGTCCAGACGACGGTCATCGTTCGCAAAAAACCCCGGACACCGGGTCCGGGGTAATGCCGATTAACGCCAGTGACTTGCCGTACGACCTATTTACCGACATCACTACCGAAATATTTGAAGAACTCGGAGTCCGGCTCAAGTACCAGGATATCCTGTCGACCGGACAGGGCAGACCGGTAGGCGTTCATACTGCGATAGAACTCGTAGAACCCCTCGTCCTGACCGTAGGCTTTCGCATAGATTTCCGTCGCCTTTGCATCACCCTCACCGCGCGTGATTTCAGCATCACGCTGGGCTTCCGCCAGGATGACGGTACGATCGCGTTCGGCGATAGCCCGGATGCCCTTGCCGGCCTCCTGGCCCTGTGCACGCAGTTCCTTGGCGATACGCTCGCGCTCCGCGCGCATACGCTCGAATACCGAGTTCCTGACCTCGACCGGCAGCTCAATCTGCTTGATACGCACATCGACAATCTCGATGCCGAACTGCTCGACCTCTTCATTACCCTTCCTGGTCAGGCTGTCCATCATCACGGTACGGTCATCGGACACGACCTGGCGAATCGTCCGGTTCTCGAACTCCAGCTGCAGGCCATTGTTGATGATCTGGCGCAGGCGCGTTCCGGCCTGGCGCTCGTCACCCATAAAAGCCGTGTAGAAGATTTCCGGCTTGACGATGCGCCACTTGACGAAGAAGTCGACACTGACGTTCTTTTTCTCACCCGTGAGGAATCGCTCGGGGCGCGTATCCAGTGTCAGCACACGCTTGTCGAACTTGCGAACATTATTGATCGGCCACGGCGCCTTGAAATGCAAGCCGGGTTGATAATTGCTCCCGACAATCTCACCGAGCCTGAACTTGATTGCCACCTCGCGTTCATTGACGATAAAAATTGAACTCAGACCGACCAGCACGGCCAGCGCGACAAGCACTGCAAAAATCCTGATAGCCATTAGCGTCTCCCCTCACCACGATCGCTAGAGCGACGCGCCGGTGGCAAATCCCGCGAACCGGAGACCGAACCCGGATCGACGGCCGAGTCCAGATCACGTCCCGCCTGTGCATCGGAGCCCTCCCTGCCCTGCATCAACTTGTCGAGCGGCAGGTACATCAGGTTGTTGCCGCCCTTGACGGTCATCAGCACCTTGTTGTTGTTGGCCAGCACATATTCCATGGTCTCGAGATAGAGGCGTTTGCGGGTAATTTCCGGCGCCTTTTCGTATTCGGCCAATGTTTGCCTGAAACGACTGGTTTCACCCTCCGCCTTCGCGATCACCTGCTCACGATAGGCATTGGCGGCCTCACGCATACGCGCGGCATCACCACGCGCCTTCGGCACAATATCCAGCGCGACGGCTTCGGCCTGGTTCTTGTAACGGACCTGGTCCTCGCGCGCCTTGATGACGTCCTCAAAGGCCCCCTGCACTTCTTCGGGCGGTTGCGGGTCCTGCAGGTTGACACTGGTCAGGATCAGGCCGGTGCCGTACTGGTCAAGTATCCCCTGGGTAATCGTCTTGGTCTGTTGCACGATCTCGCCACGACCACCGGTAAGAAATTCATCCATCGGGATGGCGCCGATAACCTCACGCAGCGCACTTTCGGTGGCTTCCTGCAAGGTGTAATCCGGATCACGCACACCAAACAGGTAGTCCTGCGCATCCTTGATCTGATATTGCACGGCCAGTTCGACCTGGATGATATTTTCATCCTTGGTCAGCATGTTGGCACGATGACTGACTGTCCGCACCGCATCGACGTCAACTGTTTCCACCTGCTCGATCCCGCGCATAAACCAGTGGATGCCGGGCATGGTGATCTTGTTGAATTCACCGAGGCGCAACACTACGCCGCGTTCCGCCGCGTCGACGATGTAGATGCCGGACAGCGCCCAGCCGGCAACGGCCAGTACCAGAATGGTGCCAATGCTGATCGAGCTACTGCCACCCCCGCCTTTCTTGCCGCCACCAAAAATACTGTTCATGCGATCACGCATTTTGCGCGCGACTTCATCGAGGTCCGGCGGGCCGTCTTTTCCACCCCGGCCGCCCCACGGGTCACGGTTGTCTCCACCTGGTTCATTCCAAGCCATATTGTTTAACTCCGGTTATCGTCACCCGCGGGCAAGGCCCGTCAAGCGACACAAGTGGTCAAGTTTAAGAAGCTTGCGCTGCGCCCGCAACAAAATCGGCGCTTTTGGCAGGATGAAAGGTACATTTACCACTGGATTCGCGTATCAGCTTGTCGATATTCCGCTGTGCCATGCAGATTTCCAGCCACCAGCTGCCATCTTCATCCACCCGTTCAGACAGCACCTGGCCGATATTATAGAGGGCCGAGCGGGTGCCGCCGGCCACAGGCGGCAATTGCAACCAGCCGCGTACCTGGCTGCCCTGGAAGTGCTCGGTCAATGCCTCGGCCAGCAAGTCCAGCCCGGCGCCGGTAACGGCAGACACCCAGACCTGGCTGACATGGCCATCGGCATCGAACTCGATGCGGGGTTGGTCATCGCCCAGATCAATCTTGTTGAATACACGAATCTGCGGCACCTGCCCGGCACCGATCTCTTCCAGTACCGCGTTGACCTGGTCGATACGCGCATGCCTGTCTTCATCACAGGAATCAATGACGTGCAACAACAGGTCCGCCTTGCGGGTTTCCTCCAGCGTGGCACGGAAAGCCGCCACGAGATCATGCGGCAGATGACGGATAAAGCCGACCGTGTCGGCCAGCACCAGCGGACCCACACCCTGCACGTCGACGCGGCGCAGGGTCGGATCCAGCGTCGCAAACAGCTTGTCTGCCGCATAGGCATTGGCACCGCTCAGCGCATTGAAGAGTGTTGACTTGCCGGCATTGGTATAACCCACCAGCGACACGGTCGGGACCGCGGCACGGCGCCGTGAACGGCGGCCCTGGTCGCGCTGGCGCTCAACCTTCTCCAGCCGGTGATTGATGACCTTGATACGCGCATTGAGCATGCGGCGATCGGATTCCAGCTGGGTTTCGCCCGGCCCACGCAGACCGATACCGCCCTTCTGCCGTTCCAGGTGGGTCCAGCCACGCACCAGGCGAGTGGACAGGTGCTTGAGCTGTGCCAGCTCGACCTGCAGCTTGCCTTCGAAGGAACGGGCACGCTGCGCAAATATGTCCAGGATAAGCCCGGTGCGTGCCAGCACCCGGCAGGACAGCAACCGCTCCAGGTTACGTTCCTGGCTGGGGCTCAGCGAATGATTGAATATCACCACATCGGCGTCATGCCGGCGCACCGCGGCCAGAATTTCCTCGGCCTTGCCCTGGCCGACGAATAAACGGGGTTCGGGTTTACGTCGCGTGCCGGTAATCGTGGCAACGCGCACGGCACCGGCTGAATTCACCAGTTCGGTGAATTCATGCAGGTCTTCCTCGTCGGCACCCTCGGGGAAATTGATATGGACCAGAACGGCCCGCTCACCGCTATCAGGCCGTTCGAACAACTAACCACCTATTCACAAACGACCGCCATTAATTATTACCGGGCTCGGATTCATCCTGCTCCTCATTTCCTGGCATGCGCACATTGCGTGCCGGCACGACGGTGGAAATGGCATGCTTGTAGACCATCTGGCTCACGGCATTCTTAAGTAATACAACAAACTGGTCAAAGGATTCTATCTGGCCCTGCAACTTGATTCCGTTGACCAGGTAAATAGATACCGGGACTCGCTCTTTGCGTAGTGCATTCAAGAATGGATCCTGCAAAGATTGCCCTCTGTTCATTTTTTAACTCCTTTTTCTTGTGCCGCCGGCGTAATTTCCGTTTCTGTACGCCATGGCTTCTATAATTAAGTACAAACGGCCGTTAGGATAATACTAAAATTCTAGCACAATCACAGGCTTATTTTTTGATCAATGTCAAATCCAGCCATTCGTCCAGTCGCCGCATGACCCGCCCGACCAGGTTGCCCGCATCAAACTCAAAATAATTCATTTCCGGCTCACCGCGCAGCCATGTTAATTGCCGCCGGGCATATTGGCGGGTTGCCACCAGGATACGTTCGCCGACTTTATCCATGGGTTCATCGCCGGCAAGCGCCGCCCACATCTGCCTGTAACCGACCGCACGCAGCGCCGGAAGTTCGGCATGCAGATCACCGCGCCCCATCAGGGCGCGCACCTCCGCCTCGAGACCGCCCTCCAGCATCGTCGCGAGACGCTGCTCGATGCGGGCATGCAGCACCGCCCGATCGGTCGGCACCAGCCCGATTTTAAGTACATCACAGGACAGCGGCTCGCCGCGCCCGCTTGCATGCAATTCACTCAAGGGTTGGCCGGTAATTTCATACACCTCCAGCGCCCGCAGAACCCGCTGCGGGTCTGTTGCGTGGATGCGCGCCGCCGCCGCGGGATCAATCGCCTGCAGGCGACGGTGCAACGCCGCCAGCCCGTCCTGCTGCAACTCGTTTTCCAGTTGCGCACGGACAACGGGATCGGCGGCCGGCATGTCCGACAGGCCGTGTTCCAGCGCCCGGAAATACAGAAAGGTCCCGCCCACCAGTAACGGCACATGACCTCGTGCACGAATTTCGTCCATCACGCAGAGCGCGTCCTGGCGAAATTCAGCCGCCGAGTATGGCTCGGCCGGATCACGTATATCGATAAGGTGGTGCGGCGCTGCACGGAGGGTTTCGGCATCCGGCCTGGCGGTGCCGATATCCAGCCCACGATAGACCAGCGCCGAATCGACACTGATGATCTCCAGCGGATAGTGCCTGACCAGTTCAACGGCCAGCGATGTCTTGCCCGAGGCGGTTGGCCCCATCAGGAAGATGGCTTGCGGCAGTCGGCTTTCGTTCACTACTGGTTTCCCGGGCAATGCCTGTGATGCGAGGAATAATTATTTGTTTGCATGCTCGACAAACAGCCTGATCCGGTCATCAGGATATCGGGATTGGTCATTCCGGCCTGCGCGGGAATGACGGCGGGACGTCAACGGCCACGCAGAAACAGTTTATCCAGTTCCGGCAAACTGATCTGTACCCAGGTCGGCCGGCCGTGATTGCACTGTCCACTGCGCTCGGTCACTTCCATTTCGCGTAACAGGGCATTCATTTCCGCAATCGTCAAACGCCGGTTTGCCCGCACCGAGCCATGGCATGCCATGGTCGAGAGCAACCCGTTAATGGCCTCGTTAATACGGTCACTGCGCCCGTGCTCGAGCAAATCCGCCAGCACATCCCGCACCAGCGTCGCAATATCCGCACCTTCCAGTAACGCGGGAATCTGCCGCACAACAACCTGCTCACGCCCCTGCCGGTCCACCTCCAGGCCCAGTCCGGCAAACCATTGTCCATGCGTTTCACACAGCCCGGCCTCGCGTTCACTGACTTCCAGCAGCAACGGCACCAGCAGCGGCTGCGCCCGGATCCCCTCGCCTTCACGGGCAGCCTTGAGGTGCTCATAAGTCACCCGCTCATGCGCCGCATGCATATCTACCAGTACCAGGCCGTCGGTGTTCTGCGCCAGGATGTAGACACCGTGCAGTTGCGCCAGCGCATGCCCCAGCGGGTATTCATCGACGGATTCATCCACCGGCAGCGAATCTGCTGACGCTGTTTCGATGACCGGCGGGTGCAACTCGGCATAACGCTGCAGCTGTTCCTGTACGGACAGGCGCATCGGTCGCTGTGCGCCCGCACCGGCGGCCGCGGTCGTCACCTGCAAGGCATCGAGACCACGCATCGGCCGGGGTGCAGCCGGCATCGATGCCGGCCTGACATCGGCCAGCGCCTCGTGCAGGGTGCGGAACAGGTAATCATGCACCAGCCGGCTGTCACGGAAACGCACCTCGTGCTTGGTCGGATGCGCGTTGACGTCGACCGTCGCCGGATCAATGCTCAGAAACAGTACGTAGGCCGGGTGCCGGCCGTGAAACAGCACGTCCTGGTAGGCCTGACGAATCGCATGTGTCACCAGCTTGTCACGCACCATGCGATTGTTCACATAGAAGAACTGCAGGTCGGGCTGGCTGCGCGAAAAGGTCGGCTGCGCGACCCAGCCCGCAAGCGCCAGCCCGGCAGCCGCATGCTCGATGCGAATCGCCTGCTCCATGAACGCCTTG
>JAOULY010000092.1 GCA_029881775.1 Gammaproteobacteria bacterium | reverse complement strand
GTCTGCGCGGATATTACTGACAGCCTGAATCTGCCGGAAATTCCCGATGACGGACATCGACTGGTATTTTACCCGGGTTCAAGCATCGGAAATTTTGAGCCGGATGATGCCGTTGATTTTCTGCGCACGCTCGCAGATATCGCCGGGGAGGGCGGGAGACTGCTGATTGGCGTTGATTTGCAAAAAGATCACGATACGCTGAATGCAGCATATAACGATGCAAATGGCGTAACGGCGGAATTCAATCTGAACCTGCTGCACCGTATCAATCGCGAACTGGATGCCGATTTTGATACCGATGCGTTCGATCATCATGCGTTTTACAACAGTCTTGCTGGCCGGATAGAAATGCATCTGGTCAGCGTGCGCAGGCAGACGGTGAACATAGGCGGGCATTCGTTCGAATTTTCTGCGGGCGATTCAATTCACACCGAGAGTTCTTACAAGTACACCCGTACATCGTTCACGACGCTGGCTGGGAAGGCAGGATTTGATCCGCTGGATAGCTGGTCGGATACGGACGATTATTTCTGCATGTACCTGTTCAGGGTGGCGGCCTGATCGTTATGCAAAAAAAAGGCCCGCCGGAGCGGGCCTTGTTAATGAACGCGTCTGTTATGTGAGCGGTGTCAGCAGGATCTCGACACGGCGATTTTGTGCGCGTCCCTCAGCCGTGTCGTTGCTTGCAATTGGCTGCGACTCGCCCATGCCCTGTGTATAAATGCGCTGTGCCAGTACGCCCTGAGACTTGAAGTAGCTGGCAACGCTGTTGGCGCGCGCCACTGACAACTGCATGTTGTAACTGTCGGCACCTGTGCTGTCTGTGTGGCCGGTTACGTCAACGTAGGTCTTCTCGAACTCGTTGATCACCAGCGCGACCGAGCTGAGCACTTCATAAAAGCCCGCCGAGATGTTGCTTGAATCCGTCGCGAAGGTGATATTGCCCGGCATGTTCAGGATAATGTTGTCGCCGTTACGGGTAACGCTAACGCCGGAATTGCGCAGTTTTTCACGCAGCTTGTTTTCCTGCTGGTCCATGTAATAGCCGACTGCGCCGCCGGCCAGTGCGCCAATGCCGGCGCCGATCAATGTGCTCTTGCGGCTATCGCCGGCAATGACGCCAGCCACTGCGCCAGCCAGGGCACCAAGTCCGGCACCCTTGGCAGTCTTCGATGCCGTCTGTTCGCCGGTATACGGATTGGTTGTACAGCCCGTTATGCCCAGAGACAGTGCCAGCAGGGCAGCAGTTATTGTTCGGGCGCCGATCGCGTAACTGCCCTTGAGTGTGTATGTGGGAATGAGTTTCATAGTTGCTCCTGTTTGAGCCGTATTGGCTGAATTTTAAAGACTGTATTCAATAACTTTTCGTTGGACAGGTAATATCCGGTTTTTATCCTGCTAACCCTTTGCCGGGGTGGGTGTGTCCGGCATAAATTTAATTAACGTGCAATATATACCAACTTGTTGAATAGTCATATATTGTGAATATGAATTCTGGCGAGGTCTACAGGTCCGCGACGGTACCGGAACGGGCTGCCACCCGCGTTTCCCCATGCGACGTAAATTAACAATTCTCCTGGCGGTCATCCTGGCCATGCTGGCCGGACTCGGGCCGATAGGCTATGCCATCTATGCGGCATATACCACTACGATCAGCAATGCGGAGGCGAATCTGCAGTCGATTGCGCGCGGCATTGCCAATGATACCTCTGAAATGCTGCTACAGATCGACCGGGGCCTGATCGCGCTGTCCGGGCTGTCTTATGCCTGCGGGGCAAAAGACATCAGTGCCATGAATAATATGGCATACGATATCCCCGGTATCAGTGAACTGGGTCTGATCCGGCCTGATCGCAAACTGGTATGTAGCAGCTGGGGTGCAGTCGACCCGCCGGTTGACCCTGGTCTGCCGCCCCCGGTTCCCGGATTCCGCCTGCTTGGCCCGCTGGAAATTACCCTGATGGAGCGGTTCGGGCTGGTTGCGATCCGCCAGCGGGATGATGGTTCGGAAATTGTTGCGTTCATTCATCCCAGTGCGCTGATCGGCCAGCTGGGTGCGGGGCTCGGCGAGGAGGGTTTTGCTGTCCTGCTGCGTCGTAAGGATGCACACCTGTTTGCCTGGGAAGGGAATGTTCCCGAGATGGATATGGTCGAATCGGAGCTGGCATCGGTCGACAGCGCCACACAACTGCGTGCGTCATTCAAGGACGGTGTGGAGCGCACGCTGTTTGCGATCGAGCTTGACGGTTTCCCGGGGATTTACTCGATTGCAGCCGCGTCGGATGCGTGGATACTGCGGGACTGGGTGCGGATGGCGCTGCTGCTGGGTATCGTCGGGCTGGTGACGTCGATAGTGCTGGTGCTGCTGGTCATCAGTATCTTTCTCAAGCGGTTGTCGCTGCAGGGTGAGCTGGAACGCAGCCTGCAAAAAGATGAATTCGAGATCAATTATCTGCCGATTATCAGCCTGAAGGACGGCCGTTGCGTCGGTGCCGAGGCGCTGATTTCCTGGCGCCAGCCCGGCGGCAAGCGTGTCCGGCCTGACCTGTTTATTCCGCTGGCTGAAGATACCGGCCTGATCGAGCCCATGACAGAATGGCTGATGAAAAAGCTGCATGGCGAAATCGCGGACCTGTTGCAGCATGACCGGTCCCTGCATATTGCCATCAATCTCAGCCCCTCGCATTTCGAGTCGGGCAGGATACTGCAGACCTCCAGCGCCATTTTCGGCAACAGCGGCATCCTGCCCGAACAGATAATTTATGAAATCACCGAGCGCAGTCTTATCGAGGACGGTGAAAAGGCAAGAGAGATAATGGAATCACTGAGCCGTCGGCATTCTGGTATTGCGCTGGATGATTTCGGTACCGGTTACTCGAGCCTGAGTTATATCGAATCGTTCCCGGTCGATTACCTGAAAATCGACAAATGTTTCATCAAGGCAATTGGCTCGGATGCGCCTACAACCGGGTTGGTCGATGCAATTATCGATATGGCGAGGCGGCTGGAGTTGCAGACCATAGCCGAGGGCGTAGAGACGCGCGAACAGGAGGCCTATCTGTTAAATCAGGGGGTAGATTTTGCACAGGGCTGGTATTACTCGAAGGCAGTGCCTGTTGGTCAGCTAAGGGAATTTCTTGCCAGGCACAACAAGCCGGAAGATCTCGATTAAAGCGAGATCGGGCGCGAAACCGGGCAATGGCGTGTCAGCTTGAACTGGTGTGTAGCTGCCTAGATATTGGCGAGCATATTCAGTTCGTGATAAATGAGCAGCGAATAGACTGGTACCATCGCATACAGGACATAACGAACGGCAATGTATTTTTTATAGAATACGCGAAAGTTCAGATGTATGACCAGAATAATGAGTGCGGTACCGGTCACGGCCATTTTCACGATGGCAAACATGTGGATGTCGCGCTGAATCAGCCAGTCCATTAAAATGTTCAGTTCAACGGCGCCTTTGCTTATCAGTACCGTCGTCAGGAAGGCATCGGCGAAGCACAGCAGGATAATGGTGACGGTTGCAAACAGCGGCAGATGGCCATACCAGTCGGTGTAGTTATCTATATGGTCGCCGTCACGGCGCGCGTCGCGCCGGCGATTCAGGAACATCGCCCCGTACACGGTCAACCAGTTTGGTCGGCGGCGGTCAATTGCGCGTTGTTCCTGCGTGTCTGATTCGGTTTGCTGTTTCTCGGTATTCAATTTTCTTCCCGCCAGTGAGTGCGCTGCCTGGTGGCAGGGCAAGTAATATTTAGCGCCTGCTTTTATAAGTCCATGTTTATATAAACTTATCAGGGTTTGCGGCTAGAGGGTAGGCCTGTGGCCTGTGTTGCTGCGTGAGCGCTGCGACCCCTGCCTGATGCGTTTAAAATAATCAAATAGAACAAAAAGATACAGAGTTTCAGTGCGACTGCCACAGGGGCGGTTTTTTTGCTGTCTGTGGATGCCGTTTGTTTGTATCGACAGTCAAGCCCTGTACCCTGATTTTTTATCGGCAGCGCTTGTTAATCTTGACTTCAAGAAACTACTATGTTGATCAATGTTGTGTTAGCTTGGTCATTATTAGAGGTTTTTTCTTGTCTGGTCATGTGGCTGACGGTTTATTGTCGCCCGCATCGTGAGAGAGATATCTTCTATATCTGGTAGTTTTTTGTTATTAAGATCACAACATATTGATCTATCTATAACCATACAAGGAGGGGATGCTGAAATGGCTGATATGTTTTCTGACGAATGGATGAATAGCTTTAAGGATCAGTGGAATGCCGAGCCGGAACTGTCGGATGCATTGGCGAAGATCAATTTTAATTCAGTAATTGCGTACGGATTTGATGGTGAAGATACCCCGCGTGGTGTGCTTACCGTGGAAAACGGCAAAGCCACCAAGGCAGGCCCTTATACCGGTAACGAGGAACTCAGTTGGGATCTGCGCGCGACGTTCGATAACTGGAATAAATGGATGGCCAAGCCACCCGGCATGATGGGACTTGGCATGGCTTATACCTCGCGCAAGCTGAAGTTCAACGTTGGGGATTACGGTGCGATGGTCAAGGATCCGCGTATGGCCGGACCGTTCATCAAGAGCTTTTCAGTAATGGGACGCGCCTGAGCTTAACGGCGCAAAACCGGGGGTTAATTCCGGTCAGGACTTGCAGGATGCCAGGGATTGGCGTGATCAATACGGCCTGCCGTTGTGGCAGGCCGATACAATAAGTGATTGCATGTGTACCATTTTTGAATGTTTTGCATGCGGTTATGTAATGAGGCATTTAAAGATGTTAATCAGGAATACGACTCTGGCAGGAATTATTTCGGTACTTCTCTGCAGTACGCCCGCCTGGTCGCAGGGCAGCAACGAATCACTCAGAACCGTCCCCAGTATTGCGGTACCGGCGACGGTCACGCTCGGCGGTACGGTAGTGCCAATCAAGGACGTAACGTTTTCGGCGCAGATACCGGGCCGGGTCAAGAGCATAGCCGGCGAGGAAGGTGAGTTTTTCGAGGAAGGCGCAGAGCTGATTGCCATCAATGATGATGACCTGCTGGCCAAGCGTCGTGCCGCATGGGCGAACCTGGCAAATGCCGAGGCGGCGCTGAGAAATGCGGGTGTCCAGTATTCGCGCGAAGTGATCTCGCCCTATGGTGGCGAACAGAATGATGCGATGGGCGGCCTCGGTTCCATGATGAAGAGTTTTACCAACCCCATGCAAGGCATGATGGGGAGTGGTTCTACTCCCGGATATGACCGGTATGCACAGCGATACCAGTATGGCACTCAGGTTGAACAGGCCCGCAGCCAACTGGCGGCGGCAAGGGCAAGTATCGAGGAAATCGATAGCAAACTGCGCGATGCCAAATCTGTTGCGCCATTCAAAGGTGTAATTACCAAGAAGCTGGTCGAGGTGGGCGATACCGTCCAGCCGGGTATGCCGATGCTGAAGTTTGCTGATATGTCGCAGTTGCAGATCGAGGTGGAAGTGCCGGCGCGCCTGATGCCGGGCGTCACCAAGGGCATGGTTGTCCAGGCGCGGCTCGACGTCGGTGATGTGCAGATTCCTGCGCGGGTTGTACAGATTTTCCCGATTGCCGATCCCGACCGCCATACGGTTACTGTCAAACTGGAACTCCCGCAAGGTGCGCCAGGCGGTGCCGGTATGTATGCAGAGGTTATGATTAACGACGTCAACGCGAAGGTGCGTGAGCTGCCTGTTGTCCCGAAAGAGGCGCTGGTATGGCGTGGCAGTTTGCCGGGTATCTATGTCATGAACGCAAAAAACAAGCGCGAGTTGCGCCTGGTTCGGACAGGTGATGATGTCGGTGCAGATGGAGTTGCTATTCTTTCCGGCCTGAAAGCCGGGGAGCAGATTTTTGTCAAGGGGGCGGAAGCCAACAAGCAAAGCAGCTCGTGGAATTGATTGTATGAAATACGGGTGCTGCGCATAACGGCAGCCTCGATAGTAACAACAAACAAGAATTACAGACGAACGTGCTTGCCCGGTCAGAAATATTACAGCACTGCATGAAAGTGCCGATTGCATTACCCGGGTATAGTCACGGAAGAAGGTGGATTTTCAAGTATGGCTGACCAAGAAAAACAGTTCTCCACACCGTTTAACTACGACGCCCACTCCCTCGGAATCGCAGGTCGTACGGCAAGGTTGTTTATTACCTCGCCGGTGACCCCGATGATTCTGATGGTGGCATTGCTGGTCGGATTAATCGGCCTGATGTTTACGCCGCGCCAGGAAGACCCGCAGATATCCGTGCCGATGATTGACGTGTTTGTCGGTTACGAAGGCGCGTCAGCCGATCAGGTTGCCAGCCTGGTAACAGAGCCGCTGGAGCGGCTGTTGCTGGAAATCCCCGGAGTACGCCACACCTACACCGCAACCGAGCGCGGTCGGGCGATCGTAACTGTGCGCTTCAAGGTTGGCGAGGACATGGGCGATTCGCTGGTCAAGGTGCATGACAAGCTGCAGTCCAACATGGACAAGATCCCGCCGAATGTATCGCAGCCGCTGGTCAAGCCGGTCGGTGTGGACGATGTGCCTGTGGTCACGCTGACACTCTGGTCAAAAGATGTCGATGATGGTTCCTTGCGCCTGTTGGCGCTGGATCTTTTACAGCGGCTGGGTGGTGTCGAAGACGTCGGCAAGGGCTTTATCGTCGGCGGCCGGGAAGACCAGGTCAAGGTCGAGGTGATGCCGGAACGCCTGTCGGGGTATGGCATCAGTCTGCAGCAGGTTGCACAGACTATCAAGACTGCGAACGCCGAGAAGTCAGCCGGCGATGTTGAATCAAGCGGCATGTCGTTTTCTGTGCGTACCGGTTCATTCCTGACCAATGCCAAGGAAATCGGTCGACTGGTCATTGCCATACGCAACAATTCGCCGGTCTATGTCCGTGATGTGGCGCGTGTCTCACAAGGCTCTGCTGAACCGCACCAGCTGGTGACGTTTTTTACCGGGCCGGCCTATCAGGGCGATACCGAGGAGGCTGACGGCGATGCGGCGGTAACGGTCGCCATTGCCAAGAAGGAAGGCACCAACGGTGTCGAAGTGTCGAAGGCCATTCTGGCCAAGGTTGAGGACTTGAAAGACAGTGGCGGACTGATACCGGCCAATGTCAATGTCACGGTTACG
>JAOULY010000091.1 GCA_029881775.1 Gammaproteobacteria bacterium | reverse complement strand
TGGATTACATGGATGCGTTTAGCGGCAGGATCGAGGCGGTTACGCGCGAGCAGATCGTTGAGACGTTCAAGCGGCGCGTGTTCCCGGACAGGATGCAGACGGTGATTGTTGGTGGTGCCGATTGACCGCTTTGTTAAATCTGCTGTAGGAGCGGACGCTGTCCGCTCCTACACCAATCTTATAGACTTACGCGCCCTGTCAGTAGCCGCTGACAGGGCGCGCTTCGTTCTGCCGGCTGCCTTCACTGCGTGAATAATCAATGATGCTCCCCGGACACCCGGTAACGGGCCCGGGCAGGGATGCCTGACTTCGCGGTACGGATTTACCGCTACTGAAATCAACGCAAGGGGACAATCATGATCAGCAGAAAATCGAACTACGGCCGGGCGCTGTGCGCACTGGCCTGCATGACGGCGCCAACGTTTGCCGGCGCAACAACCGTTATTTCGGAGTTGCTCTACGATGTCAGCGGGACGGATACCGGGCAGGTATTCCTGGAGCTGTACGGTATACCCGGCACCGTGCTCGACGGCATGCAGATCGAAGGAGTTAACGGGACCACGGGCAGTGTCTACAAGACAGTGCTGCTGACCGGGGTGATACCGGCCGACGGCGTGTTCGTGATCGGCGATGACGACGGCAGCGGTAACAGCCTGGTCGCCAATACCGATTTCGTCACCAGTATCGATTTCCAGAACGGTCCCGACTCAATCGTGTTGCGTGACGCCGGCGGTATCCTGGATGCACTGGGCTATGGTGATTTCAGCGCGGCCATCTTTGCCGGGGAGGGCACTGCCGCAGCCGATGTGGCCACCGGCTGGAGCCTGGCGCGCGCCAATCCCCTGCTGGACACCAACGATAACAGCGTCGATTTTCTCGGCTTTGATATACCGACACCCGGGCTGGTGTCAGCCAGTCCCGTGCCGGTACCGGCGGCGGCCTGGCTGTTCCTGTCGGGGTTTGCCGGCCTGGTGGGTGTGGCGCGGCGTAAAACGTAACACAAACGACCGCTGTAGGAGCGCCTTGCAGGCGCGATTTAACCCGGTGTCTGAATTAGATCGCGCCTGCAAGGCGCTCCTACAGGGTAAAATTCGACCTCAATCATTGTTTACGCCATCATGCACCCATGCGTGCAAACCGGGTGCAAAATCAGTTGCGGATTATTGGCGGACTCTGGCGGGGGCGCAAACTCACGTTTGCGTCACTGCCCGGCCTGCGCCCGACGCCGGACCGGGTGCGTGAAACCCTGTTCAACTGGTTGTCAGCGGATATTCGCGGCAGCCGCTGCCTGGACCTGTACGCCGGTAGTGGTGCGCTGGGACTGGAGGCCGCTTCGCGCGGCGCGGCGCGGGTGGTGCTGGTCGATGCTGCGCGGGAGGCCGTGACATCACTGCGCGCGCAGGTCGCAACACTGGATGCCGGCCAGGTGGAGATTGTGCAGGCCGATGCACTGCAATGGTTGCGTGGCCCGGCTGAAACATTCGATATCGTATTTCTCGATCCGCCGTTCAGCGCGGGATTGCTGGACGCCACCATGCAGCTACTCGAGACGAATGGCTGGCTCGCGCCAGACGCCTTCATATATATAGAGGCGGAGAAAGGTGCATCGCTTGAGTTACCCCCGGGCTGGGATATCTACCGCGAGAAAACAGCCGGGCAGGTCGATTACCGCCTGATAAAGCGTTTCAAACCATTGAAGGAGAGGACGTTGTCCGCGAATTAAATATATTCGCGCCTGGCAAGCGCTCCTACGGGCAAGTGGAATACTGCCTGATAAAGCGTTTCAAACCATTGTAGGAGCGGATGCCATCCGCGAACAAGGCGCTGCGCAACACAGCCAGTGAACTACCCACACAACCTGAATCGGGAACCCGTTAAACAACGGCAATCACGCCAAACACAACCCCGAAAAATCGCCACCCGGTCTGCACCTAAATCGAGGTATACACCAACCGTCCGCCAAGCAGTGTATGCGTCACGCGTCCCTGCATTTCCCAGCCGTAGAACGGCGTGTTGTGGCAGTTGCTCACGAGGGTGTTGCTGTCGACTACCCAGGTGCGTTGTGGATCGAAGATACAGACATCCGCCCTGGCGCCGACCGACAGCGTGCCGGCCGGTACGCCGAGTATGTTGGCCGGTCCGCGGGTCAGGCGGTCGATGAGTTCCGGCAGTCCCATGCGTTGCTCTTCGGCAAGGCGCAGGCTGAGCGGCAGCAGTGTGTCGAGGCCGGAGGCGCCGGGTTCGGTCGACGGGTAGGGGCCGGACTTGGCATCCGGTTCATGCGGCTGGTGGTCGGAGCAGATGGCGGACAGGTTGCCGCGTTGAAGTGCATCACGTAATTGCTGACGATCTTCGACCGTGCGCAACGGCGGTATAAGGTGGCACTGGCTGTCGAAATCGCCGATGTCGATTTCCGATAAATACAGGTAAGGAATTGCCACGTCGGCGGTAACCGGTGTGCCGTCGAATTGTGCGCGTGCAACCATGCGTGCTGCCCGTCCACTGGTCAGTCGGCAGAAGTGTGCACGCACGCCGGTTTGTTCGATCAGGGCGAGGTCGCGCGCCACGGCGGCGGTCTCCGCGGCTTCCGGTATACCCGGCAGGCCGAGGCGTGTGGCGACGCGGCCTTCATGGGCGCAGCCGTTGTTTGCCAGCGAGTGATCGTTCGCTGTCAGGAACACGGTCAGGTCAAAGGTCGCGGCATATTCCATCGCGCGACGCAGCACCAGCGTGCTGGTGACGGGGCGACCCGCGTTACTCATGCCGACACAGCCGGCACGTCGCAATGCGGCCATTTCGCTCAATTGTTCGCCGCCAAGCTCGCGGGTTAATGCGCCGAGGGTGACGACGCGCGCCATGCCGGCCGCTTCCGCGCGCAGGCGAATCAACTCGGCGACGGCCGGCGTGTCGATCACCGGGCGGGTATCCGGCGGACAGCACAGCGTGGTAATGCCGCCACTGGCGGCGGCACGTGTTTCCGTGGCGATGGTGGTCTTGTGCTCCAGCCCGGGTTCACGCAGGTGCGCGCTGATATCCACCAGTCCGGGGCAGACGATACGGTTCGTCGCGTCGATCTCCTGGTCGGCGCTGAAACCGTCCGGGGCTGTACCGATGGCAACCAGTTTGCCTTTGGCAATATAGATATCCAGCGTATCGTCAATGCCGTTGGCCGGATCGATCACGCGGCCACCGCTAATGCGTATTCGCTGTCGTGAGGCGCGCGTCATGTTATTGCGTCGCTCCTTCCTTGCGGCGCATGGCCATCGACATGACGGCCATGCGCACGGCGATGCCGTGCGTGACCTGTTCGAGGATGACCGAGCGCGGTCCGTCCGCTACTTCCGAGTCCATTTCCACGCCACGGTTGATCGGGCCCGGGTGCATCACGGTGACATCGGGGGCGGCCACCGCGAGCTTTTCCTCGGTCAGGCCGAACAGTTCGTAGTATTCATGTTCGCTCGGCAGCAGTGCGCCCTGCATGCGTTCGCGTTGCAGCCGCAGCATGATGATGACATCCGCGTCCTTGATGCCGGTGCGCAGGTCATGATAGATGTGCGCGCCCAGTTCTTCGGCATGGGTCGGGATCAGGGTGCGCGGTGCGACGATGCGTACCTCGCCGGTATTCAACAGGTTGAGCGCGTGGATCTGCGAGCGTGCCACGCGTGAATGCAGGATGTCACCGACAATCGCGACCCGCAGCCGGCCGAAGTCCGGCCCTTTCACGCGCCGGATGGTAAAGATGTCGAGCATTGCCTGGGTCGGGTGGGAATGGCGGCCGTCACCGGCATTGATCACGCTGATGTGCGGCGCCACGCTCCTGGCAATGAAATGCGCGGCGCCGCTGTCGGCGTGTCGCACCACGAACATGTCGACATGCATGGCTTCGAGATTGCGCAGCGTGTCCAGCAGGGTTTCGCCCTTGGTGGTGCTGGACTGCGTGAGATTGATATTCAAAACATCGGCGGACAGCCGCTTGGCGGCCAGCTCGAAGGTGGTGCGGGTGCGGGTGCTGGCTTCGAAGAACAGGTTGACGATGGTCTTGCCGCGCAGCAGCGGAACCTTTTTAACAGTCTGTTCGGTAACGCCGGCAAATGATTCGGCCGTATCGAGGATTTCGGTGATTAACTGGCGGCTCAACCCGCTGATACTGAGGAAATGGCGCAGGTGGCCCTTGCTGTCGATTTGCAGGTTACTCGCACTCATGCGGTCTGCTGTATTTCCAGCCTCAACGGGGACGGCCCCGTCAGTTTGATGTGTTCGTCAGGCTTCAGGCTGACGTGTTGTCCGACCACGGCTGCCTCGATCGGCAGTTCACGACCGTCGCGTTCGATCAGCGCGGCCAGCAGTATAGAGGCCGGCCGGCCATAATCAAACAATTCATTCAGTGCGGCACGAATTGTGCGGCCGGTATGCAGCACATCGTCGACCAGGATGATGTGCCGGTCATCAATGGCGAATGGCAGTTGTGAGGGTTGTACCACCGGGTTCATGCCGATGCGGGTGAAGTCGTCGCGGTAAAACGAGATATCCAGGCTGCCGAGCGGCTCGCTGAGCTGCAGGCGCCGGTGCAGTTCTTCGGCAACCCAGACACCGCCGGTATGTATGCCGACCATGGCCGGAATTTTATCGCCGAGTTTGCTGACATGCGTGGCCAGCTGTTCTGCCATGCGGTCGAGGATGGCCGTGATGTTTTCAGGTGCGTTCATTTGGTTTCTGTGTCCAGCCAGTCCTGCAGGATGATGCGTGCGGCCATGGCGTCCAGGCCGGTCTTGTTGTTCGGTTCATCCGCGAGCAGGGCGGCTGCTGCCTGCGAACTGTGCCGTTCGTCGATCATGTGTACCGGTAAACGGTAGCGTCCTTCCAGCTGTTGTGCAAATTTGCGCGCCGCGCGGGTGACCGCGGAATCGCTGCCATCGGCGTGCCTGGGCAGGCCCACCACCAGCGCATTCGGGCGCCATTCCTTTATCAGCGCGCCGATTTTCTCCCAGTCGGGGGCATGGTCGCGCGCATTCACGGTGCAGAGCGCGCTGGCGGTCCCGGTCACGCGCTGCCCGACCGCGATGCCGATGCGCTTGACGCCGAAATCGAATCCAAGGAATGTCTGCAAGGCAGTGCGGCAGCAGGTGTCAGGCGTGACCCGTTTCGTTGGAAATAAGGTGCAGGTCGACGCCGATCAGGGCAGCAGCGGCCAGCCAGCGTTGTTCGGGCGGCATGTCGAACACGATTTTGCGGTCAGCCGGGCCGCTCAGCCAGGTGTTCTGGGCCAGTTCCTGTTCCAGTTGTCCGGCGCCCCAGCCCGCGTAACCCAATGTAATAATAGAGTTATCCGGTCCTTCGCCAGCGGCGATGGCGGCCAGGATGTCGCGCGAGGAGGTAATGCCGATGCTGTCCGTGACCTTCAGGGTGGCTTCCCAGTCACCAATGGGTTCGTGCAGCACAAAACCGCGGTCACTCTGTACCGGGCCGCCCATATAGACCGCCCGTGAAGCCAGCTCGATGTCGTCGGTGCGGATATCCATGTGCAGCAGGATCTCGCCGAGCTGGATTTCCAGCGGGCGGTTTATGACTACGCCGAGGGCGCCATCGGCGTCATGCTCACATATAAAGGTAGTGGTGTGATGGAAGTTCGGGTCTTCCAGTGTCGGCATGGCGATCAGGAAATGATTACTGAGTGATTCTGTCTCGATCATGTTCCTAGTATCAGGCACGGCCGGGTATCCATCAAGCTTTCGCCGAGATTATAAGAAAAATCCTACATCTGTTTAAGCGGAAACCTTATCAAGACATTTCCTGTCATTTCCGCAAGAGCAGGAATCCAGCCGCAAATATTTAACCTTGCTAACCGGGTTCCCGGCTCCCAAACCACTTCGCCCAGGATGGCGAATAATCAAGAGAATCGCCCGGTTCTAATGACTCATCAGGCGGTTACTGGTGGAGAATTCCCAGGTCCGGGTGATATGCAGGATGTCTGCATCCTTGCCAATGTCCGGCGGAAATGGCGGGAACGGGGCGGCCATGTTGACAATACGGATGGCGGCATCGTCGATGACCTTGTGTCCCGAAGTCCGCAGGATGCTGATATTGCGCACGGTACCGTCCGCATTGAGTGCGACATCCATCATCAGCTTGCCGGAAATGCCTTCGCGACGGGCCGCATCCGGATAGTTGAGGTTGCCGACCCGCTCGACCTTGCTGACCCATTCACTCATGTAATTCGCGTATTTGTATTCCTGGGTGCGTGCCGATACGTAGATCTGCTTTGGCCGTTGGGCATAGGCCTGCATCGTTTCGTTGAGCCGCTCGCTCAGGTTGACCATTTCCATGGTGCGCTCGATCAGTTCCGCCGCCGACACATCCGGTTGCTCGGTGTCGGGCATTTGCGTGTCTTCCTGCCGCACCTCGACCGCGGCCTGTTCGGCCGTGACGACCTGTGTGGGCGCGGCCTCGGGCTGTTGCTGCTGGATCGCGGGCGCCTGCTCAGGGACCGCCATGGTCGGTTTCACTTTCTCGGCGACATTGCCGCCACCATCCTGGCTGCTCTCGGCCAGGTAGTCGGCCTCCTCGGGCGGTGTGGTGTCACGCTTGTTGACTACCGTGATATCCAGTGTCGGGGGAATATTGTCCGGTGGCGAGTCGTCGTGGGTGCCGAAGGTGATGCCGAGTATCACGATGGCATGAAACGCGATCGCCAGAAACAGCGTCAGGGCAATCCGGTCGGTTGCCGTGACGCCGTTGTTGAGCAGGATGGGCGCGTCGCTGGTTGTTTCCATGGTGGTCTGTATAACACAGGACGGCCCGTAATTTAATCGCGGCGGTCCGTTACCAGCAATTGCGTCGCAAAAATTTCGACAGCGCCTTGCCATCGGCGTGGTGACGTCCGCGGCGCTGCTGCTCACGGTGTTGCCGGCAATCCTGTTCACTGGCCGCGCGTTGCCGGCGCTGCACCTGCCGCGCCCGCTCCGCAGTGCGGTGACGTTGCTGTCTGCGTTGCTCGATATCCCGTACGGCCGCCCGCTCGCCGGGCCGCAGTCCGGCAGGCTTCCCGGCATGCTCCGGCAGCGTCTGGATGGCCGCCTCGAACGGGTGGATCGGGGCGCTATCACTGAAATGCGTCTGCCCGTCGCTATCGGTCCAGCGATAGACCGTGGCGGCCTCGCCATTGGTGCTGCTCGCGGCGAGGCACAGCAGGGCGGTGAATAGCTGTATGTATATCAATAGCAAGATA
>JAOULY010000090.1 GCA_029881775.1 Gammaproteobacteria bacterium | reverse complement strand
GCTGGCCAGGCGTTGCCAGTGCGCCCGCAGGGCCGGACCAATCGACTGTGCCATTGTTATTCCCGGTAACCAGTCATTTGAGCATAGGGTGTTTGCGAATGAGAAGCCAGCCGTAGATCACGAGGTTGATCAGCAATACACCGGCGCCGAGTGTCATTTGAATACCCGGCGTCAGACCGGCCGGGTAAATGACCGGTAACAGGTAATGTGCAATAAAGCTGCCGCTGTAACCCGCTTCACCCGCCGCGACACGCAACTGTTGTTCCAGTGGTGTCAGCGGACACTGCCAGCCGTAGAATTCCAGCAACGCCCCCCACACGACTGCCGGCAAGTGCAGGAACACCACTCGCCACCAGCGCCACACCAGCAGACCACCCAGTAACACGAACACGATGAATGCCAGGTGCAACAGCACCAGCAGGTCGGCTGCCAGCGAAAGGGCCAACGGCCCTGTCAGTCGGGTTTGATCGCGTAACGGCCGCTACCGAGGAACATCACCGCGAGTCCGCCAAGCAAATAGAACATTTGCAGTTCAAGGCGGTAACCACCGTGTTCGGTCAGTGCAAACAGGTCACCCGTGTGCGCCAGGCCAATGGCAAACAGCATATTGACCACGATCAGCATGCCACCCCAGCGCGAGAATATCCCGGCAACCAGCAATAACGGCGCCAGCACCTCACCGACGTACACGCCATAGGCCAGCAACTCGGGCAGACCCAGTCCTGACAGACCCATACGAATGAAATCAAGCGAGTCAGGGTGTATCAGCTTGGCCACACCGTGAAACAGCATCAGCAAACCGACCGTCAGGCGCAGAATTAATTTACCGGCATTTTCGTTATTCATGGTGCCCCTCCCACATTGAGTGTCCACCCAATAGTAACAACGTTCTCAAAATCATCCAGCGAAAAAAACGGTTATAAACGACTGGCTGGTATCGGTGACAGCCTACCGGCTGAACGCTTCAGCTGTGCCAAGCGCGACAGTTTCCGGCCGAAAGGTCTGCATCAGTTGTTGCTGCCGTTCGTTGTCGAAGTCAGGCTGCTTGCGGATGACCGTTGCGGCGGCACAGCCGTGCAACAACACCAGACAGGCAAGCAGGCCGGTAACGCGATATAAGACGTTTATTTGTGTCATTGCAGTCGCTCTGTTACTGGAAAAACGGTTCATGCGCTTGTTCCTCCGACGGTGAGTTCATCAATCAGCATGGTCGGCTGCCCCACACCGACCGGTACACTCTGCCCTTCCTTGCCGCAGGTACCGACACCGGAGTCCAGTTGCATGTCGTTACCCAGCATGGACACGCGCTTGAGCACATCCGGGCCATTACCGATGAGCGTGGCGCCCTTGACCGGCGCAGTGATTTTGCCATTCTCGATCAGGTAGGCCTCGCTGGCGGTAAACACGAACTTGCCGGAGGTGATATCCACCTGGCCACCGCCGAAGTTGACGGCGTACAGGCCCTTCTCGACGCTGGCTATAATTTCCCCCGGATCATGCGGACCGGCATGCATATAGGTGTTGGTCATACGCGGCATCGGCAAATGTGCATAGGACTCGCGACGTCCGTTACCGGTCGGCGCAACGCCCATGAGACCGGCGTTCATGCGATCCTGCATGTAACCCTTGAGGATGCCGTTTTCAATCAGCACGGTATTCTGTGTCGGCGTGCCTTCATCGTCGATGTTGAGCGAGCCGCGGCGCCCGGCCAGCGTGCCGTCATCCACCACGGTACACAGTTCCGAAGCCACCCGCTGACCGATCATGCCGGCAAAGGCCGAAGTCCCCTTGCGGTTGAAGTCACCCTCAAGACCATGACCGATGGCCTCGTGCAACAGGATGCCGGGCCAGCCCGGTCCCAGCACTACCGGCAGGCTGCCCGCCGGCGTGTCGACGGCATCGAGATTGACCAGTGCCTGGCGCACCGCCTCGCGCGCATAGCCCAGGCCGCGGGCATCGTTGGTAAAGAAACTGTAATCAGTGCGTCCGCCGCCGCCAGCGGTACCCTGCTCGCGGCGACCGTTCTGCTCGACAATGACCGTCACATTGCAGCGCACCAGCGGGCGCACATCGGCGGCCAGCGTGCCGTCGCTGACGGCAACCAGCACAACCTCGTGAACACCGGCGATACTTACCACGACTTCCTTTACACGCGGGTCCTGCGCACGCGCCTCCGCATCCAGCAGTTGCAGCAGTGCGACCTTGTCATCGGCCGACATCTGCGCGAGCGGGTCGACGTCGCCATACAGGGCATTGCCACCGCCGGCATGCCAGGCCTGCAAGCTGCCCTCGCTGCCCTGCCGTGCAATTGCACGGGCCGCGGTCGACGCCTCCAGCAGGGCCGGCAATACGATTTCATCCGAGTAGGCAAAACCGGTCTTGTCGCCACTGACAGCACGCACCCCGGCACCCTGTTCAATATTATGACTGCCTTCCTTGACGATACCGTCTTCCAGCACCCATGACTCGTAACGGCTGGACTGGAAATACAGGTCGCCGCTGTCGACAGCGTGCGCAAGCAGTTTGCCGAACACCTTGTCGAGGTCATTCTCGTCAATCCCGGCCGGTACCAGCAGACGCTGGCGCGCTATATCAAGTGCTGAGCCGGGCATTACTTGTTAAGACACTGCAGGCGGCGGTGGGAAATACTCGGGAAGTTGCGCCGTGCATTCTGCAGGCGACCGAGTTCGACATCGGCACAGACAACGCCGGGGCCGCGGGAAAGACTGTTCAGAACGGTACCCCATGGATCGACAATCATGCTGTGTCCGTAAGTCTCGCGTCCGTTCAGGTGGAAACCACCCTGGTCAGGCGCGACAACATAGCACAGGTTTTCAATGGCACGCGCCCGTACCAGCACATCCCAGTGCGCGCGTCCGGTGATCGCCGTAAACGCCGATGGCAGCACCAGGATTTCCATACCGGCCTCGAGTTGCTGACGAAACAGCTCCGGGAAACGCAGGTCATAGCACACTGCGACACCCATGCGGCCAAAGGGCGTGTCGATGACCACGACATCGTCGCCGGGCTCAATGGTGTCTGATTCCGTGTACTGCTCGCCACTGTCGACCAGCTCGACATCGAACAGGTGTATCTTGTCATAGCGTGCAACCTGCCGGCCCTTGTCATCGAACACCAGGCAGGCGGCACGCACCTTGTTCGCGTCATTCGCAACCAGCGGGATGGTACCGCCAACCAGCCAGATACCGTGACGTGCCGATTGCTCCGACAGGAAAGTCTGGATGGCGCCACTGCCCTCCTTCTCCCGTGCCGCTACCTTGTCGTGCTCGGTGTTACCCATCAGGGCAAAATTCTCGGGAAGTACGACCAGTCGCGCCTTCTGGCTGACGGCCTCGTGGATCAGGCGCTCTGCCTCAAGCAGGTTCGCACCAATGTTCGGCCCGGAAGCCATCTGGATACATGCAACCACACTCATAACGTTATTGTCTTCTCCTGTGTCTGTGCAAAACAGAATACCACAGTCGGCCGGCTGTCACTGTCGGCCGGACTACTCATCGAACTCAAAGGCATCGTCCGTAGCCACCGTACTTTTCGACTCGATGCGTGTCACGACCGGCGCATCCCATGGCCCGATCAACGTGTATTGCTTGCTTGCCATTTTATTGAGGCCAAGCTTGCCGTCCAGCAACTTCTCGGCAACGATCACGACCGCGCCGACAGCCGGCCCGCCGGCCAGCGCCCCCGCCAGCGGCAGACTCGATTCCAGGTACGGAATAACCGTGATCAGCTGATCGTAATCCTTCTCGACCAGTCCAACCCGGCCCGAAATATCGATACGCGCCGCGGGCCCGTCAACCTCCAGGTCATTGGTGTAGGCATTGCCCTGGTCAATGACGAAATTCCCGGCAATGCGTTCGAAATTAAATCCTTCACCGAAAAAGTCGGAAAAATCCAGCGTCAGACGCCGCGGTAACTTGCCAATACTCAATAAACCGAGCGCACGCCCGGAAGCGCCCGGCTCGATATCGAGTAACTGGCCATCCTTGATAACCACGTTCAGCTTGCCATCAATAGTTCCTGGTGAGAAATCCGGCAACGGTGCCGGCCAGGATGCCTGCAGTGTTGCACTCAGCTTACCGTCTTTTATCACCTTCTCGAAACCGAACACATCCAGCAGGCGGCCCATATCCCCGTCGAGGATTTCCAGGCTGACCTGGCTCAGGTGGTCGCGACCGGTCATGTGCCAGCTGGCATCCAGCCGCATAGACAACAGCCCGGATGACACGGCCAGACGCTCGACCAGGTAGCGGTTATTCGCCTGCGCAACGGCCTTCAGGTCGAACTGCCCGAAGTTTGCATCGTTATATACGAACTCGCCGGCGGTAACCTGCAATTCAGGCAAGTCGGCCGGCGTAAACTGCCCTGCAGCGGGCGATTTGTCAGCGCTCGACCGCTTCAGCGCCAGTCGCTCCATGTTCATGACAATCTTTTCAACCCCGCGATCAGCCCGTATGACGTCCACGTCGCCGCGGCTTGATTCCCCGCTGACCTTGATACGCCACGCCCGCCCCTCCGCGGCTGCCGCCAGGTGCAGGTCGTTGAACAGGAAATTCTGCACCTCCAGCTCACCGACATCCAGGTCAAGACGCAATGGAATAGCCGGACCGGACTGCGGCGCATTCAACCAGCGCTGCCATTCGGACAGCGACAGGGTGTCGATGCGCCCGTCGAGCAACAGCCCCGTCGCATCACCCAGAACCGCCTTGCCGCCACCCAGCGTCAGCGTGCCGCGTTGCAGACGTGTGGCATTGCCCCGGGTATCGAGCAACAGGATGCCCTTCAGTTGGTCACCGTAGCGGAATGAGGCCCGTTGCAGTGCGGACGCCGCATTATCCACGGTTACACTCAAGGTACGCTGGCTTCCTGCAGGTTTTCCGAAGGGCGCCGGCAAATCAACGGCGCTACCGGCCAGTGTCGACGTGATCTGCAAACCCACGTTGCCCTGTTCACCACGCGCGGGCGCCCCGCGCACTGTCAATTGCACCTGCCAGTCACTGTCACCACTGACAGCATGCTGCAGCGCACTGTCTTTTCCCAGCATGACATTGAGCAAATCGAGCCTGCCGACAAGACGAATGTGCGTGTCCGGCTTGCCGGGTTCGCCCCACACCCTGACGGTTGCCGGCCGGCCATTCATCACCGTCCGCAGATCATCACCCGAGATGCCGTCGCCATCAAATGTCAGCAGACCGTGTATGGCACCGAGGGTGATCTCACTGTCTTTAAGTTTAAGGCTATTGTCACGCAGTGTAATCCGACCGGCCGCGCTAACCTCGCGATTGGCAGCATACAAAGGGATACCGATATCCAGTTCCAAATCACAACGGCCGGTGGTAATTGCGCGATCGACAAATCCGCCGAAACGTTTGCCCAGCGGACTGCTGCCAAGCTCAGCCAGCATGACCGACAATTGTCCGCGCACGCCACCATCAATACTCAAGTCCGGTCGTGCGAGGTCAGGAATTCGCGCACGCACCTGCGCGAGCTCCGCGCTACGTATCATGCCGCGACTGCTGGTAATATCCATTGAACGACCGGTGAAGTCTACCTGTGCATCCAGGCCCGTAATCGGCGTCCAGGCGTCGTTGAAATCGAGCATCGCATTGAATACCGGCAGGCGTACTTCCAGCTGTCCCTCGCCGTTGTCGAATGGAATCCGGTCGAGACGCCCGTGAATACGCACACTCCCGTTACGGACCTGGCCGCTAACCAGGCTGTTGTCGAGCCAGGCAACAGCCGTCGGCGACATGAGCTTCGCCGGCAGGTAATGATTGGCACGACCGATATCCGCCGTTTCAATATCGATGTCCAGGTCCATGCTGGCGCCCTCGCCACTGGCAGGCAACGCCAGTCCGAATTCGGCCAACAGCGCCATGTCCGGGTTCACCAGGGCAAGACGTTCCGTGCGCAGCTGCATGCCGTGCGTATCACGTGTCCAGTGAAGTTCGCCCTGCAACTCGCTGATTGCCAGGATATCGCGAAACAGCCGGCTGTCGGAAACATCGACATCACGACTGTCGATAGCCAGCCTGCCGTGCTCTGCAGAACCGCTGACAACACCATCCAGGCCGGACAGGTACGGCGTCCTGCCGGTCTCCGCCATGCCAAGCTCGACAAACCGTGCCTCGATGTTTCCCAGGCGCATACCCTGTTTATCGCGCAACAACATGACATCCAGGTCAGCCAGTTCGCCCGACAGGTTCAACGCCGCCAGCTCCCCCACCTGCTCATCAGGTAATGGCAATACCGGCAACAGTTGCCACAGGTCATCGATAAGCAGCTGCCTGGAGTGTAGCCGCATAAAGGTGGCGACACCACGCGTGCCACCTGACAGGGTCACATCGAATGGCACCCAGCTTTTCTCCGCCTGCTCTGCGGACAGCAGATGCACGACGGCCTTCCAGTTACCGGCAGTCTGCTGCCAACCCAGCCGCAGGCCTAGCGCATCTGCACTGAACACCTGCTGACGTTCATCTACAGCGCGCTCGACATACAGTTCACTGATATCCAGCTCGCTGCTGACGGTATCGATGCGACCGGCAGCCACATCCACCCATAAACGCAGGTTGGCCTGGCCGCGCACGACCGGTGCAGATGGCCAGTACTGCAACAGCGAAGGCAATGACAGTTGCTTGCCGGTGACATAGGCGCGCCCCTGCCAGGTCAGCACATCCGGCTGGTCGCCGGTAAACACGGCATCGAGTTCCACGCGATAGCCGACATCACCCGGCAGCCAGGCATGACCGGTCAAACGGTGTTCATTGCCCCGGTTATTGAGTGACAACATGACCGAGGAGAAACGCTGCGCCGGATGACCGCCCTGCTCGTCCCGGAATGTAATGCTGGATTCATGCAGAGACAATCGCGACATCCTGACAAGCGCATCCAGACCGCCGCCTTCATCGGAACCGATATCGCGCAATTTCTCGACATACAGTGTTCCGCCGGCGTCGCGAACCAGCACAAGATCAACGCCGATGACATCGATACCGACGAAACGCACCTGTCGGTGACGCAGCAAGTGGTCAACATCCAGCCGCAGCCAGACTTCCTCGACCGCGAGCATTTGTTCCGCCGACCCGGGTTGCGCGATGGTGATGTCACGCAGTTTCAGTATCGGGTAAACACCGCGCAATGTCGCCTGCATGCGACCGATGGTAACGGTGCGCGCCAGCTGCTCACTGGCCGCCTGTTCTATATCGTGCCGGTAATCGGCCAGCGACGGCACCAGCAGACGAGCGGTTGTCAGTCCGGCGGCAACCAGG
>JAOULY010000089.1 GCA_029881775.1 Gammaproteobacteria bacterium | reverse complement strand
TGCCACGAGGACAAGGACGCGCATCCGGATAGCACTGCATACGGCATTAGTCGTCACAAATCATTCATCTTGTAAATAGTTATGGCGCGGTAATGGCTACGGTACGACCGACGGGTCGTTGTAATACTGCGCACCGATATCCAGCCATTCGGCCAGTAGCCGTAATTCTTCAGGCGTCAGAAAACCGTCATGCGAGGCGCCGGTCGCAAAACGCGAGAAGAATCTATTGCTCGCGAGAGCGCCATTGGCAGACATGGAGGGGTTAACGGGTACCGGCACCAACGTCGGTAATCCGGTAACCGGGTTAATCGGTCCCGCCACCATGATGTCCTGCAGGCCCGTGCCACCGAGCTCTTCGGCGTTGTCCTGGAACAGCAGTTCGCGGTAGGCCTTGAAATGTTGCGTAACCACTGTGTCGGCACCATCGGTGAGATCGAGCTGGCCGGCCGGTACCATTGGCTGCATCTGGTTATCCTCCCGTGCATGACAGGCGGTACAGGTGTTGGCGCCACGGTTGACGTTCCACAACGGATGTATATGGGTTTCATAATGAATCGTGATCCGGCAGCGACTGGTCCAGACCGGCTCGCAGGTTGATGATGTGGGCGTTAATGGCGGCACCGGGGCAGGGGTGGTGAGTCCCGCATAATTTTGCGGGTAGTCGGTCCGGCCCGTTGGCGTTACCCAGTCGTCATAATTCAGGTTGATGGAAGGTAGCAGGCGGCTTGCATCACTGTTTGTCATGGCCTCGGCCATGGTCTCACCCGTAATCGCCGGCCACGCGCCATGCGTGTTGGAATAGATATAACCGTCAGATGGCGCGCCGGGCCAAACTGACAGTGGGCCGTCCGCGCTGCCGTGCGGTGTCCCGCCGGCATGATCGTGACAACCGTTACAGGTGACTTCCTCGCCCGGCTTGAACTGCAACCAGTTCTGGTGCCGGCTGGTGATACGGCGACCCTCGCTGTCGACAACACTGATTGCCAAAGGCACGTTGGCCGGAACGTAGGTGCGCACCGAGCCGTCCGGCTGAATCGGCGCGTAACCGACGATCTCACGCATCAGTTGCTGCGTACTCGCGCCATACGCGGTACCTGGAATCACTTTGGTGTCCCTGTCAGGGATGCCAACGCTCTTGACGATGCGCAGGAAGTGGGCCGGCCGTACAGCGGTTGGTGTTGCGACCGGGTCAGCCATGGTTGCAATATCCGGCACCGGTGTCGTGTAAATCGGTGCAAACTGGAGACCGTCGACATCATAGACACTGCGAATATTCAGGATACCGGCGTCTTCCGTCGAGGCGGCCAGGTCCAGCTCCACGCCCGGCACCTTGTCGGCAATAAACATTGGCAGGTTGCGCGGGGCTGCTGCAACGACGTCGGTATAAATAAAACCTTCCTGCGGAACAACAACCGGTATCTGCGTATTGCTGTCCATGTCATAGATGAAGATGCCGTAAATCGGCGCCGCTTCGACCGCGGCCGGGTTTGCAAGCGCGGTTGCTGTGCAGGGCACGATCCGGGTATTTTCAAGCAGGCGACAGGCACTCCAGCTCACCAGTGCACGGTTGGTGCCGTCAAGCAGCGGCCAGGCCGACATGAAACGGCCACCGGGTGATATCGTGTTGTCCGTATTGACAACATTTGTTGTTGCCGGCACCTGCGCCGGACCGAACAATACGCCGACATTAACGGCCGTCGGGAAGGTGTTGTCGATGTAATTCGCGGTATCGATTACCACCAGGTCGCCACCGCGGAAGCGGTCACCCGGGATGCCGTTGGGTGTATTGATGAACCGCTGCATGACTGTCATCAGGCGTCCATCCGGCAATTCACGCGGCTGGGTGAACTGGATGGTCGCGTTGTTGGTGCCGGTGGCGTGGCTGTGTGCACCGTACAGCAACTGCAGTTCCGTGCCATCCGGGTTCATCTTGTACAGGCTGAGCTGGTCGCGTCCGCCCATATTGTCCCAGCGACTGAACACGACTTTGCCGGACTCCAGCGGGTTCGCCTGGCTGTCGAGGATAACGGGATCAAGGTCGTGACTCGGGTTGGACGAGACCTGGCGGATATTACTGCCGTCACCGTTCATCACGTGCAGCATCATGGCGTGTTCGTTGCGGTTTTCGTCCAGCGCGTAGAACGGACCGGTACCCTTGCCCTCGTCGGTTAACGTCGCACGGAACTGGCGCTGACGATTCGAGGAAAAAATGATCCGCCCGTCAACCAGGTAATGCGGGGCAACATCATCACCCAGCAGCGAGGTGTTCGCCGTCGTCAGGCGCGTCAGGGTATCGGATGGAATATCGTATTCGTATATATCCCACTTGTTCTGCAGGTCGCGCATGACGTTCGGTATGTCCGGCAAGCGCAATGAGAACAGCAGCTTCGTACCGTCATAGGAAACTTCCACGTCCTTGACGTCACCCATGCCGCCGGTCAGTGCGCCGGTAACATTGCGTGTCGGCGCACTCGGCGAGGCCAGGTCGCGGTAAAACAGATCACCCCCGGGGGTGAATCCTTCCAGCTCGACAATACTGTCTTCATCGACATTGCCCGCGTTGTCGATTGACAGCGGTCGCATGACAAAGGCAATGCCGTAATCCTGCACCAGCGGGTCAGGATCCTGGTTACTGCCGCCACCACCGCATGCGACCAGCATCAGGCATGCGGCTGCGAAACTGGCGATCCTGGTTGAGAGCATCAGGCGTATGGATATGCGGGAGGATGTATTCATATTCATGATTGATCGGCCCTGGGGGCGGGAAACCTTAAAGAAACCCGATGGGTTATCGCATCAAAATTGCCGTTATTCACGCGGCTGCGAACGGCGCAAACAGGCGCGTGTAGGTAAATCAGCGGTGCCCGGTTATTTTGTAGCGATTACAGGCAAATAAGTGTGATACCGGTCGCGTTTTAATGGCCACGCCGCATTTAATCCGTTTTTCCACGCTCGACCGGCCAGTCCGGGACATCCGTCACAGAAAAACAACGCTACCGGCATCAGGATTTAGCAACACGGGCCGAAGGCTGACTGTTAATGGTTTATACCGGGGCGATACGGATGATATTTCAACGCAAGACAGTGTCTCGACCCGTTCGTGGGCTGGTCACTTCGATTCTCGCGGGTTTGCTGTTGTCACTGGCCTCAGTGGCCACGGCAGGCGACCTCGAACGCCGCCAGGCCAAGCGTATCCATGACCGGATTGCCGGTGTGCCACCGTCGAATACCACGCTTGACCTGATGGAAGCCGCCATTGTCGGTAATAACGCGCTCGGCGCGGCAGACATCGCGATGGCGAACAGTGCCTTCTACAACGTCACGCTGAAAAACTTTGCGACACCCTGGACCAACCGTGACCAGACCGTGTTTGCCCCGCTGAATGATTACACCGCAAGCGTTATCGGCATGATCCGCGATGACGTGCCGTTCAACCAGTTGCTGTCGGCGGACATCATTTATACCGGCAGCCCGTCACTGCCGATTGTCGGTTATTCCACCACCAGCAATGCCCACTACCAGGCGCTGGAAGACGGTGGTTACGACCTGATGACAGAGCTGGTCCCTGACATACAGTCCAGCGTAACCGGCTTGCCGACCAGTGCGACGGCCGGCGTAATGACAACGCGCGCGGCGGCCGAGGCATTTTTTATCGCCGGCACCAACCGCGCCATGTTCCGCTTCACCTTGCTCAATCACCTGTGTAATGACCTGGAACAGGTCAAGGACACCAGCCGTCCCGCGGATCGCATTCGACAGGACATCTCGCGCAGCCCGGGCGGTGACAGTCGTATTTTTCTGAATTCCTGTGTGGGTTGCCACAGCGGCATGGACCCGATGGCGCAGGCATTCGCCTATTACAATTTCAACGGGAACACCGGCAGCATCGAGTTTACCGACGGGGTCGTCCAGCCGAAGTACTTCATCAACGCCGAGACCTTCAAGTACGGCTTTGTCACGCCGGACGACAGCTGGGACAACTACTGGCGCAATGGCCAGAACGCCTTGCTGGGCTGGGACGCGGGCCTGACCGGCAGCGGTAACGGGGCGAAAGAACTGGGCATCGAGCTGGCGAACAGCCGTGCTTTTGCCAGCTGCCAGGTGAAGAAAGTATTCAAAACGGTTTGTTTGCGCGAGCCAGGCGATGCTGCAGATCGCGCCGAAGTCGACACCATCACAAACAGTTTCATCGCGGGCAACTACAACATGAAATCGGTGTTTGCCCGCTCAGCCGTCTACTGCATGGGTAACTGAGGCATGAAATCACCGATACTGAAAATCCTCTGCGAGCATGCCCTGCGACTGTCACTCATCACGGTAGTGGGCGCCGGCCTGGTGGCCTGTGGCGGTGGTGCCAGCACCACGCCTAACCAGAACACGGCTAGCATCAATATCAGCTCGGCGTACACCGGCCCGGCACCCGCCACCACTGACGTGCAGGCATTCAAGCTGAATGTCTGGGATAACCTGAGTCCGACCAACCGCTGTAACGATTGCCATGATGTCGGTGGCCAGGCACCAACACCGTTCGTGCGCATGGATGATGTAAACCTGGCCTATGCCGCCGTCAATCCGCTGGTCGACCTGCAAACGCCGGCCAACTCCTTACTCGTTACCAAGGTGGCCGGTGGCCATAACTGCTGGCTGACCAGTGACCAGGCCTGCGCAGACGTGATTACCGCCTATATATCGGCATGGGCGGGCGGTGCAAGCAGTGGCGGTAATGTGATTACCCTGACGGCGCCGCCACTGAATCCGCCGACCGCCACCAAGAGCTTTCCGGCCAGTTCCAGTGCCTTTGCCACGTACGTTCAGCCGACACTGATGGCAAATTGCGCAGGCTGCCATATTGACTCGGCAAGTTTTCCGCAATCACCGTTCTTCGCTGACAGTAATCCGGATGTCGCGTACGAGGCTGCCAAATCGAAGATCAACCTGAATAACCCGGCGGACTCGCGTTTTGTGATCCGCCTGCGGGATGAATTTCATAACTGCTGGGACCCGAACAATACCGGCAGCTCTGACTGCGCAGGCTCGGCAATTGCCATGCAAACAGCAATTACCAATTTTGCGAACACGATTACTGCCCCGTCATTTGACACCAATCTGGTAACAAGCATGGCCTTGACACTGCCGGATGGCATTGTTGCCAGCGGTGGCAGCCGTATTGAAGATAATGTCATTGCCAGGTACGAATTCAAGGCAGGTACGGGCGCGCGCGCGTTCGATACCAGCGGCGTATCGCCGGATATGCACCTTGACCTGAGCGGCAGCTATAACTGGGTCGGTGGCTGGGGTATCGATCTGACCAATGGCAAGGCACAGGCGCTGACGGCTGACAGTATCAAGCTGTACAACATGATCACTGCAACCGGTGAGTACACCATCGAGGCATGGGTGGCGCCGGCCAATGTCAGCCAGGACAATACCGCGCGTATCGTCAGCTACTCGGCAGGCACCACGCAACGCAACTTCACGCTGGGCCAGAGCCTGTATAACTATGACTTCATGCATCGCAGCACCACCACGGACCTGAATGGTAATCCAATGCTGTCAACGGCCGATGCGGATGAGGATCTGCAGGCAACGCTGCAGCACGTGGTCGTTACCTATGATCCGGCCAACGGCCGCCGCATCTATGTAAACGGCGTATTCACCGATGACATCGACCCGGTAGCCGGCGGCACGCTGGTCGACTGGGACAACAGTTTTGCCTTCGTGATCGGCAACGAAGTCTCGAATGACCGCCCGTGGGCCGGCACCGTCCGTTTCGTCGCCATCCATAACCGCGCACTCGACCAGGCGGCCATCACGCAGAACTTCAACGTGGGCGTCGGCGAGAAATTCTTCCTGTTGTTCAACGTCGGCACACACAGCGGCAACCCGGATGACTACGTCCTGTTCGAGGTGAGCCAGTTCGACAGCTACAGTTACCTGTTCAACGCCCCGCGTTATATCAATCTTGATCCGAATGTGACGCCGGATGGCATTGCACTGGCCGGCATGCGCATCGGCATCAATGGCGCCGAGGCAAACGTCGGGCAGGCCTATCAAAACCTCAATACAAGCATCAGCAGCTCCTTGTACACGCCGGGTACCGGTCAGCCACTGTCGCAGATGGGTACCGTGATACCGCTTGAAAACGGCCCGAACTTCGACGAGTTCTTCCTGACCTTCGAGGCACTGGGTAGCAGTACCAATGTCGTCATCGAGCCGGCCCCGCTGGCGCCGGCGCCGCCACCGAACCTGCCGCCGGCACCGGTAATCGGCCTGCGGACCTTCGAGGAGATCGATGCCACCATGGCCGCCGTCACGGACGTCAGTCGTCAACAGGTCGATGTCGAGGCTGTTTACCAGACCGTGAAGCAGCAGTTGCCGACGGTCGAGGGCATTGAAGGCTTCCTGTCGGCACACCAGATGGCCGTCTCGCAAATGGCAATCGAGTATTGCAATGCACTGGTTGATGACAATGGCCAGACCAGCCGCGATGTCTACTTCCCGGGCTTTTTCCAGCCGGGATTACCGCCTGCGACAGCCGATACGGCGTTTGATACCGCCGGAAAACGCGACCAGATCATCATCCCGCTGATGAACCGGGTAATGAATACCAATCTCACAGATCAGCCGGCAACGGCCGATGTAACCGGTGAGCTGGATAGCCTGATAGCGATCCTGACATCATGCGCAACCGGCGTCAGCCCGACCTGTGCCACCACGCAACGTACGGAAGATGTCGTCAAGGCGGTCTGTGCCGCCACGCTTGGCAGTGCCGCCATGCTGATCCAATAGGATGCACAGCCATTAACCCTTTCCCGACGGGAGCAGGGGATTAAGAGAAACAAAGGAACCGAGGATCGACAGATGGCCAGAAACCGTAAATTCCGCGACCTGAACCAGCCGCTACGTCTCAATGACCACGGCCGGCCGCGGACCCGTCGTGAATTCCTCGGCCAGGGACTGAGTGCCGGGCTTGGCCTGGTTACCGGCCCGACGCTGTTCGGACTGTTTGCCAATCCGCGCCAGGCCGCTGCGGCGCTGTCACCGGATATCGAGGCACTGAAGAACGCCTGCGGCATCAGTACGCTGGGTGCCGGGAAGATCCCGTTCATCGCCTTCGATCTTGCCGGCGGTGCGAATATCGCCGGTTCCAACGTGCTGGTCGGCCAGCAGGGCGGACAGCTGGATTTCCTTACCACGCAGGGCTACAGCAAGCTGGGCCTGCCCGGTGATATGACTCCCGCTTCCATCAACCCGAACACCGGCACGGACTACATCAACACGGATTTCGGCCTGGCGTTCCACTCAAGCAGCGCGATGCTGCAGGGTATTAT
>JAOULY010000088.1 GCA_029881775.1 Gammaproteobacteria bacterium | reverse complement strand
GGGCAGGAAACGAATGCGCCTGCGCGTGGTCAACAGGATTGATGCCCGCATTGGTGATCACGTGGTGATCGGTATTGAGGAATCCGGGGTGGTCCGCGGTTCACTCGCCGTCTATGCAGTGCCGCTGGCCGGCCTGTTTGCCGGAGCACTGGCCGGACAGTTCGTGGGCGAGCGCATCACCTCAAGCGGTTCCGACTGGCCGGCCATGGCCGGTGCGGCGGTCGGCCTGGTTGTCTGCCTGCTCTGGTTGCGCCGCTTCGGACGTGCAACCGAAACAGATGCCGCGTTTCAGCCGGTCGTGCTGCGCCGCGAGACACGCTTGCCAACCGTATGAGCGGGACAATTCTCCCGCTGACTGGCGGGATTTGCAGTAAACACAGTATGGAGAGCATGAGTATGTTGTTTGTTCGTCAAATTGCGCTATTTCTGGGGATGTTCCTGCTGGTCTCGATGCAGGCGGCGCAGGCCGATCACCTGCCTGGATTTACCGAGCTGGTTAAAGACACCAGTCCATCTGTTGTCAATATCAGTACCACCCAGAAAGTAAAAACCGGCATGCCGGAACTCCCCGAGGGTTTCGAGATGCCTGAGATGCCCGAGGGCAGCCCGTTTGGCGAACTGTTCAAGTATTTCTTCGAGCGGGAAGGTGAGTCGCCTTCATACCGTGATGCCAAGTCGCTCGGCTCCGGTTTTATTATTTCAAAAGATGGTTATGTGCTGACCAATTACCACGTGATCAAGGACGCGGACGAAATCATTGTGCGTCTCAGTGATCGACGCGAGTTGATGGCGGAGTTGATCGGCGAGGACCAGCGTAGCGATGTTGCCCTGCTCAAGATCGAGGCCACCGGTCTGCCGGTCGCCAAAATCGGCAAATCAAGTGACCTGGAAGTCGGCGAATGGGTGCTGGCAATCGGCTCACCGTTTGGCTTCGACCATTCAGCAACGGCCGGTATTGTCAGCGCCAAGGGCCGCAGCCTGCCGCGTGAAAACTATGTCCCGTTCATCCAGACAGACGTGGCAATCAATCCGGGAAATTCCGGCGGCCCGCTGTTTAACCAGGAAGGTGAGGTGGTTGGCGTGAACTCCCAGATCTACAGCCGCACCGGCGGCTACATGGGGCTGTCGTTCGCCATACCGATCGAAGTGGCGATGGACGTGGCAGAGCAGCTCAAGACCTCCGGTCGCGTGAGTCGTGGCTGGCTGGGTGTGCTGATTCAGGACGTGACCCGGGACCTGGCCGAATCGTTTGGTATGAAGCAACCACGCGGAGCACTGGTTGCGAAGGTATTGCCGAACAGTCCGGCAGAAAAGGCCGGTGCGAAGGTCGGTGATATTATCGTCAAGTTTGACGGTAAAGAGGTGGTGAATTCGTCCAACCTGCCGCCGATAGTCGGTAGCAGCAAGGTCGGGGTGATGATACCGGTGGAGATCATCCGTGATTCACGCAGAAAAACACTCAATGTGAAGCTCGGTGAACTGCCTGAAGATGATGATGTCCAGGCAAAAACGAAGGAACCTGCCAGCAGCACAACCAATCGTATTGGTATCACCGTCAGTGAATTGAATGAAGAGGATATGAAGACGCTGGAAATCGAGCAGGGCGTTGTAGTCGATCATGTAACAAGCGGTGCTGCATCGCACGCCGGTGTCCGCAAGGGAGACATTATCCTCAGCGTCGACAACACGGCTGTGAAAAGTGTCAAGCAGTTCCAGTCCATGATCGATGATTTGCCGGCCGGCAAGTCGGTTGCATTGCTGGTGCAGCGCGGGGGCAGTCCGACCTTCCTGGCGCTGAAAATTCCGGAATCCTGAGGCAGCCGGTGTCGGCCCCGGTGGACAGGCAACTGACCGTCTACGTCCGCCGCGGGTGCCACCTGTGCACTGATATGACCGTGGCACTCTATCGACTCAGGGACGAGCTGCGTTTCAGTCTCGAGGAAGTGGATGTTGACCGGGATCCCGCACTGGTCGAGCAATATGGCGCGCGGGTGCCGGTGCTGGCCGGCGGCGGGCAGGAGCTGTGCCACTATTTTCTCGACCGGGCGCGCTTGCAGGAATGGTTTGAGGCCCTGGATGATGGCCGGTGACGGGACCAAAACATCCTGTATAATAACAATTTTCCCGGACACACCCGGCCGCCGCTTACACGGCTACACGCAACCGCCCCGCCTTCATGACAGACAGCCAGCACGTTCGTAATTTCTCGATCATCGCGCATATTGATCACGGCAAATCGACCCTCGCGGACCGGTTTATACAGGTGTGCGGTGGCCTGAGTGAGCGGGAAATGGGTGACCAGGTACTTGATTCCATGGACCTGGAACGCGAGCGCGGCATCACCATCAAGGCGCAAAGCGTGTCGCTCAAATACACGGCCAGGAACGGCGAGGTCTACGAGCTGAACCTGATCGATACACCCGGACACGTTGATTTTTCCTACGAAGTATCGCGCTCGCTGGCCGCCTGCGAAGGCGCTTTGCTGGTTGTCGATGCGGCACAGGGTGTCGAGGCGCAAAGCGTCGCCAATTGCTATACCGCCATCGATCTTGACCTGGAGGTGGTGCCGGTACTGAACAAGATTGACCTGCCGGCCGCCGATCCGGAACGCGTCATCAAGGAGATCGAGGAGATCATCGGTCTGGAGGCGGAGAACGCGGTGCGTTGCAGTGCCAAGACCGGTGAAGGTATCGAGGATGTACTTGAAGAGCTGGTCCGGCGAGTGCCGCCGCCGCGTGGCAATGCCGATGCGCCCTTGAAGGCGCTGATTATCGATTCGTGGTTCGACAGTTATGTCGGCGTGATTTCGCTGGTCCGGATAGTGGACGGCCGCTTGCCGCGCCGGAAAAAAGTCCGCGTGATGTCGACCGGCCGGGATTTCCAGGTAGAAAGGCTGGGAGTGTTTACGCCGAAGCGGGAAGACCGGGAAGAGTTGACCGCCGGTGATGTCGGCTTCCTGATCGCCGGCATCAAGGATATCGATGGTGCGCCGGTCGGCGACACGCTGACGCTCGCTAACGACCCGGCGACCGAGCCGTTGCCGGGCTTCAAGATGATCCAGCCGAACGTGTTTGCCGGGCTTTACCCGGTCAGTTCGGATGATTATGAGGACCTGCGCGATGCCCTGCAGAAATTACGGCTGAACGATGCGGCATTGCATTACGAGCCGGAAACGTCCGAGGCGCTGGGGTTCGGTTTCCGCTGCGGTTTTCTCGGCATGCTGCACATGGAGATCGTTCAGGAACGCCTGGAGCGGGAATACGATCTCGACCTGATCACGACGGCACCGACGGTAATTTACGAGGTACTGAATACGGACCAGCAGATCATCCGTATCGATAACCCGGCCAGCCTGCCGCCGGTCAACAAGATTGAAGAGATCCGGGAGCCGATCATCCTGGCCAACATCCTGGTGCCGCAGGACTATGTCGGCAACGTGATCACCTTGTGTATTGAAAAGCGCGGCGTGCAAAAGGATATGCAGTACCTGGGTAGCCAGGTCTCGCTGAACTATGAAATACCGCTGAGCGAGATCGTGCTGGACTTCTTTGATCGCCTGAAATCCGTGAGTCGCGGCTACGCTTCATTCGATTACCATTTTGTCCGCTTTCAGGCGGCGCCGCTGGTCAAGCTCGACATTCTCATCAATGGTGAGCGCGTCGATGCGCTGTCGCTGATTGTGCACCGGGATACGGCACAGTCGCGCGGGCGCCTGCTGGCATCGAAAATGAAGGAGCTTATCCCGCGACAGATGTATGATGTGGCCATTCAATCTGCCATCGGCGCACAGATAATTGCGCGCACAAATGTGAAGGCGTTACGCAAGAATGTTACGGCAAAATGCTATGGTGGCGATATATCACGCAAGCGCAAGCTGCTGGAGAAGCAGAAGGCCGGCAAAAAACGGATGAAACAGTTCGGCAAGGTAGAAATCCCGCAGGCCGCCTTCCTGGCGGTTTTGCGTGTTGATAATGAATGACCGGAGTGAGATTGCCGCTTCCGGGCGACAACTTGAAACAGGGTTAAAGAGGAAAAAATGAATATCGATTTTCCGACAGTACTTGTTGGTGCGACGCTTGTTACGGGTGTCATCTGGGCGCTGGATTCCATGTTGCTGGCGCCCGGCCGGCGCAAGCGTGTAGATGCACTGCTGCAACAGGGAGAAAACAGGGAATCTGAACCGGTCCTGCGGGCGCTGAAAGAATCCACCATCGTTGAGTACAGCAAATCATTCTTCCCGGTGATACTGGCAGTGCTGCTGTTGCGCTCGTTTCTGGTTGAGCCGTTCAGGATTCCATCAGGCTCCATGATGCCGACCCTGCTGGTGGGTGATTTCATCCTGGTCAACAAGTTTTCCTATGGCATACGTCTGCCGGTGCTGGACACCAAGGTCATCGAGATAGGCGAGCCGTCGCGCGGCGATGTGGTTGTGTTTCGTTATCCGAAGGACCCGAATGTTGACTACATAAAGCGCATTGTCGGCCTGCCGGGTGACCGGGTAGGTTATTTCAACAAGGTTGTTTATATTAACGGCGAGGCTGTCGGGCAGGTCCCGTCCGGTGTCTACGTTGGCAAGGGTTCGGGCGTTTCGATGTCCGGCGCGAGCAAGCGGCAGGAAAAGCTGGGAGATGTCCGGCATGATATTCTCGTTATGCCGCGGACACCCGGCCTCGAAGGTGAATTCGTAGTGCCACCCGGCGAGTACTTCGTGATGGGTGATAATCGTGATAACAGTAACGACAGCCGGTTCTGGGGAGCGGTGCCGGAGGCCAACCTGGTTGGCAAGGCGTTCCGTATATGGATGAACTGGGACAGTGCAAACGGCGGTGTTGATTTTGGCCGCATCGGCACGAAAATCTTGTAAATCAAACTTCGGTAAACAGGAGAACGCAGATGCAATCAAAAACTCACCAGCGGGGAATGACAGGTATTGGCTGGCTGATCGTCCTTGCCCTGATCGGTTTTTTTGTGCTGCTGGCATTGCGCATGGTGCCGGCCTACCTGGATTACTTCAAGGTGGTGTCGACACTTGAAGCCATTGAAGAAGAGAGCGGGTTCAGTTCGCCACGGGAAATACGTGACCTGCTCGAGCGTCGCTTCGACGTCAGCTTCGTGTCGGGCATCAATCCGCAAGACGTGGAAATCAAGCCTGCGGGAAATAAATTCCGCGTGACGGCCAGTTACGAGAAGCGCGAACACATATTCTCGAATATCTACGTTGTCATGGAGTTCGATAAACAGGTGATGGTAACTAAATATTGATATCCAGGTCCGGACAGCTGGAACAACGGCTGGGTTACTCATTCAACGACCCGGGTCTGCTCGATAAGGCGCTGACGCATCGCAGCGTCGGCAACAGGAATAACGAACGTCTTGAATTCCTGGGCGATGCTGTCCTCGGTTGTGTCATTGCCGGTGAGCTGTTTCACAATTTCCCGGAAGTACGAGAGGGCCGGCTCAGCCGTTTGCGCTCCAGCCTGGTACGCAGGGAAACGCTGGCAGATATCGGCAAGGGCCTCGAGATTGGCGATTTCATGGCGCTGGGTCCCGGTGAGCGCAAGAGTGGCGGGCACCGCCGTGAGTCGATCATTTCAGATGCCGTTGAGGCCATCTTCGGTGCAATTTATCTCGATAGCGACTTCGCGACATGCCGTGACTGTATCTTGCGCCTGTATGCTGACCGCTTGCGCGGCCTGTCTGATACCGTTGTGCTTAAAGATGCAAAGACGCGCTTGCAGGAATTTCTGCAGGCGCGCCAGATGAAATTACCCGAGTACACGGTCAGGGAAGTCAGCGGCAAGGCGCATGCCCGTTACTTCGAGGTTGTCTGTGAAGTCGAAGGGCAGGAGCCGAGTCGCGGAGAAGGGACCAACAGGCGCCATGCCGAACAGGATGCAGCCAGCAACATGCTTCTGAAGCTCGAGGCGGACTGAGCGCATGGCCGATACGTTCCGCTGTGGCTATGCCGCCCTGATCGGTCGTCCGAACACGGGCAAGTCGACGTTACTTAACCGTATCCTCGGGCAGAAAATCAGCATTACATCCAGGCGACCGCAGACGACGCGCCACCGCGTACTCGGTATAAAAACAACGGATAGCGCCCAGTTGATTTACGTGGATACCCCGGGCATACATGAATTCAACGGCCGCGCCATGAACCGGCATCTTAACCGGGCGGCCGGCAGTGTCCTGATGGATGTTGATGTCATCGTTTTCCTTGTCGATGGCCTGCGCTGGACCGCGGATGACGAGCTGGTCCTGAGCAAGCTGTCCACGGTGAAGTGCCCGGTTATTCTTGCGGTCAACAAGATCGACCAGCTGGAAGACCGTGAAACCCTGTTGCCGGGCCTGCAGGCACTTGCTTTGAAGCGCGAATTCCGCGAAATCATCCCGATATCCGCGACGCGTGGTGATAACGTGCCCGCACTCGAGGCCTGTATCGAATCGCTGCTGCCGGTTTCGCCACCGTATTTCCCGGCAGACCAGGTGACGGACCGTTCCGAGCGGTTCCTGGTTGCCGAACTTGTCCGTGAAAAGCTCTTTCGCAAGCTGGCCAGGGAATTGCCGTACGGTCTCACGGTCGAGATCGAATCGTTCAAGCGTGAACGGAACATAACCCACATACACGCCCTCATCTGGGTCGAGCGTGCCAGCCAGAAATCAATTGTCATTGGCAAGCAGGGGCGCCTGCTCAAGGAGGTCGGGCAGCAGGCGCGGCGCGACATCGAGTCACTGCTGGGCTGCAAGGTTAACCTGAAGCTCTGGGTCAAGGTGAAGGAAGGCTGGGCCGATGACGAGCGCGCGCTGCGCAGCCTGGGCTACACCGACCATGACTAGCAGGGTATTACTGCGCCTGCCTGCCGCGCGCAGTCAGCGCTTTTCCGGTAAAGTGATCGCCTGATAACGGCTTGCCGGCCGGGAGGGTTGAACGTCGTGGGTGCAGTGGAACGCGTGTCTCTGGAGCCTGCCTGGGTACTGCACCGGTATCCTTACCGGGACTCGAGCCTGTTGGTCGAGGTGTTCAGTCATACATATGGACGCGTCGGCCTGGTTGCCCGTGGTGCGCGCTCGCCGAAATCGCGCTGGTACAGCGAACTGCAGATCCTCCGCCCCCTGTTGCTGTCGTGGAATATGCGGGGTGATCTTGGCACGCTGACGGGCGCCGAGGGCCGTGCGGTTCCATTGCCGGCAAACGGGCGAATGGTGCTGTGCGCCAGTTACCTCAACGAATTATTGCTCAGGCTGCTTACACGGCATGATCCGCACCCGGCGTTGTTCGACGCCTACGAGCGCGCTATCGATGGCCTGCCTGAGACAGAGGAACAGGCACTGAGGTATTTTGAAAAACACCTGCTGCAGGAGCTGGGTTATGGCTTGTTGCTGGACTGCGAGTTCGAGTCCGGCGAGCCGCTGCTACACGACAGCCTGTACGAGTACCGGCT
>JAOULY010000087.1 GCA_029881775.1 Gammaproteobacteria bacterium | reverse complement strand
GATACACAGCTGACCCGCGAGTCATGGAAGATTTTCCAGATCATGGCCGAATTCGTTGAGGGCTTCGAACGACTGGCGCACATCAAGCCCTCGGTCAGCGTATTCGGCTCGGCACGGACACCGGCTGACCACCCGAATTACAGACTTGCCGAGGAGATTGCGCTGGAACTGTCGAATGCCGGCTTTGCCGTTGTCAGCGGTGGCGGCCCGGGCATCATGGAAGCGGCCAACAAGGGCGCCTTCGGCGGCAAGTCGCCGAGTATCGGCCTGAACATCCAGCTACCGAACGAGCAATCCGGCAACCCCTACCAGGACATCGGCCTCAACTTCCGGCACTTCTTCTCGCGCAAGGTGATGTTTGTAAAATACGCATCGGCCTACGTGGTCTGCCCGGGCGGTTTCGGTACGCTCGACGAACTCGCCGAGATACTGACCCTGGTGCAGACCGGCAAGACGCGGCGCATTCCCATCATTCTCGTCGGCAGTGATTTCTGGAAAGGGCTGCTCGACTGGTTCCGGGAAACGCTGGTGAATGCAGGTACCATCTCCGCTGAAGACCTCGACCTGTACCTGGTGCGTGACGAACCACGCGCAGTGGTGGACGCGATCTTCGATCATTATGAACACAAGAGCTTTGAACCCTCTCCCCGGGAACAGGAAAAACTGCTGGAACTGTGATTATGAAAAAACTACTTCTGCTACTCGCCATGTTTTCTTTCAATGCGCACGCCGAGACGCCGCCAGTCGTCGAACAGGCGCCGGAACCCCCGGTGACTGTGTTGCCCTCTGACGGCCTCGAGGACGACGATCTGGAACCACAGGTCAACATCATCAGGCGCGACGATGCGGTGGTGCACGAATACCGCATAAATGGAACGCTCTACATGATCAAGGTGATACCCGTGGTCGGACCGGCCTACTACCTGATCGACTCGAACGGTGACGGCACACTGAATGCCCGCCGTAGTGAACTCGACCCGGGACTGGTGGTACCGAGCTGGATGATTTTCAGGTGGTAGCCACACATAGCAGCGACCGTACGGCCTGAGCATGTCTGTCTTTACTCCAGTCGGGCGTGAGCAGCTCGTCGCATTTCTGCGTCATTACACGGTCGGTGACCTGCTGGCGCACGAAGGCATCAGCGACGGCATCGAAAACACCAACTATTTCGTCACCACCGACCGGCAGGAGATGGTGCTGACACTGTTCGAAACCCACAGCTTCGATGAAATGGGCTACTTCCTCGACCTGATGGCGCACATGTCGGAACACGGCGTCCCCAGTGCGCACCCGGTCGCCGATAACAACGGTCATTACCTGCGCGAACTCAACAAGCGGCCCGCCGCGCTGGTGGAAAAACTGGCAGGCACCAGCCTCGATCATCCAACCAGCAACCAGTGCAGCACGCTTGGTGCCACCCTCGCGCGCATGCATATTGCCGGCAGCAGCTTTAGCGGACGACGCGCCAACGGCCGCGGCCATGACTGGCGCATGGCCACCGCAAACAAACTGCTTGAAAAACTTTCACCGCCACAGGCGCAACGTCTGCGCATCGAAATCGACTACCAGCAGGCCAATCGCTTTGATGCATTGCCCGGTGGCGTAATTCATGCCGACCTGTTTCGTGACAATGCCCTGTGGAGCGGTGACACGCTCACCGGCATTATCGATTTCTACTACGCCTGCGACGACGCCTGGCTGTATGACATTGCCGTTGCCGCGAATGACTGGTGCGTGGAAGCCGACGGCGCATTCGTCGCCAGCCGTTTCAACGCATTGATCGGCGCCTATCATGACGTACGCACGCTGACAGACGACGAAAAAGCCGCCTGGCCGGTGGTGGTGCGCGCGGCCGCCCTGCGCTTCTGGCTGTCGCGCCTGCATGACTGGCACTTCCCGCGTCCGGGCGAAATCACCCACCGCAAGGACCCGGATGTGTTCGGTCGTATCATGCACATGCGACAGGCGCATGCCGGTGCCCTGTTGATTGGCGCCTGACACAGAAACATGCAGCCCCGTTTACAGCGCATCGTATCGCGACTGGATCAACTGGCCGAGTTGAGCGGTCGCGCCGTGTCCTGGCTGACACTCGGCATGGTTCTGCTCACGCTCATGGTGGTAATCCTGCGCTACCTGTTCGACATCGGCTCCATTGCCCTGCAGGAGTCGGTCACCTACCTGCACGCCGCCGTGTTCATGCTCGGCGCCGCCTACACGCTGAAACATGACGGCCACGTGCGCGTGGATATTTTTTACCGGCAACGTTCGCCGCGCACCCGCGCCTGGATCGACCTGCTCGGGACGCTACTGTTGCTTGCACCGGTCTGTGTGTTCATTTTCATCAGCAGCCTCGACTACGTCGGTGCGGCATGGTCGATCCACGAGGGTTCGCGCGAGGCCGGTGGCCTCGACGGTGTATTCCTGCTGGAAACCATCATCCCGCTGATGGCAGCACTGCTGCTCCTGCAGGGATTATCAATGTCATTACGCAGCGTGCTGGTGATTAGCGGTAACGCGCCGTTACCCGCGCCGGACCAGGGACTGGACCGGGAATTATAAACAGTGCTGCATAGCGGTGATCAAAATCAAAGCCAGCAACACCATAAATCCCTGCTCCCCCGGCAATGGACTTAACAAGGGCATTACAAAAGTGCATTTAGCTGCATCAACACCACCTGCCCCGATCCTTGCTTCCCGCGTGAGCAGGCGGACACGCTAGGCATGCACAGCCTGTTACCCCTGTTGCTGTTCCTGATTGTTTGCCTGGTGCTGATGGCCGGTTACCCGGTTGCCCTGTCGCTGGCGGGAACGGCATTGCTGTTTGCCTTCATCGCTGACCTGGCCGGATTTTTCGACATCACTTTCCTGCAGGCGCTGCCGAGTCGCCTGTACGGCATCATGACCAACACCACGCTGATTGCCGTACCGCTGTTTGTCTTTATGGGCATTATGCTGGAGCGTTCACGCGTCGCCGAGAACCTGCTCGACACCATGGCCGAACTGTTCGGGCGTTTGCGTGGCGGACTGGGGTACTCGGTTGCACTGGTCGGTATGCTGCTGGCCGCAAGCACCGGCATCGTCGGTGCAACCGTCGTCACCATGGGACTGTTATCGTTACCGACCATGCTCCGGCGCGGCTATGACCCGCGCATTGCTACCGGCGTTATCTGTGCATCGGGCACACTCGGCCAGATTATTCCCCCGTCTATCGTGCTGGTACTGCTCGGCGATGTACTGTCGTCCGCCTACCAGCAGGCACAGCTCGACATGGGAATTTTCTCGCCGGAAACGATTTCGGTTGGCGACCTGTTTACCGGTGCCCTGCTGCCCGGCATATTGCTGGTCATGCTGTACCTTGCCTACCTTGCCGTCGTTGCCTGGTTACGGCCGGCCGCCATGCCACCGATAGATTACAAAAGCAATCGCGACACCAGTCTTGCCATGCGCGTGGTACGCGGACTGCTGCCACCGGTTGCACTGATCTTTGCCGTACTGGGTTCGATACTCACGGGCAAGGCAACACCGACCGAGGCAGCCGCAGTCGGTGCGGCCGGCGCCATCATACTGGCCGCGCTGCGCGGCCAGTGCCGACTCGCAATCCTGCGCGAAGTCATGGCAGGCACCACACGCGTCACCAGCATGGTGTTCCTGATCCTGATCGGCGCATCGGTGTTCTCGCTGGTGTTCCGCGGCCTCGGCGGCGATGACGTGGTCGCCGACCTGCTGAATGATTTACCCGGCGGAAAAATCGGCGCCATGCTCGCCGTTATGCTGCTGATGTTCCTGCTCGGCTTTGTGCTTGATTTTATCGAGATCACCTTTGTGGTCGTTCCGATTGTCGGCCCGGTGCTGCTGGCCATGGGCTTCGACCCGGTCTGGCTCGGCATCATGATAGCGCTGAACCTGCAGACCTCGTTTCTGACGCCGCCGTTTGGTTTTGCACTGTTTTACCTGCGCGGGGTCGCACCGGCAAGCATCCGCACCGGGGACATTTATCGTGGCGTCATACCGTTCATTGCCTTGCAATTGTTGCTCATCCTGATACTCGCCCTGTGGCCGTCCCTGGCGACCTGGCTGCCCGGCGTCGTATATGGATAAGACATGCAACTTGGCGTAATCTGCGCTTCATGCGATTATTACCCGACATAAACAAATAAAAGGAAATATTCCGAATGTTCAGGCCACTCACTACCTTGCTGGTGTTATGTCTGCTGCTCGCGCAAAACAGCGCCATGGCATCCAGCCCGCATCGCTGGATAGACAGCGTCACGCTATCACTTGGCAAGGATAATGATTCCAATGAAACCGATGTGATCCGGGTTGGTTTTCAGAACCGGTGGAAGCATACCTGGTTCGATGGCGGCGCATGGTTCCTGGGCGGTTACTGGGACACCGCTCTCGGCTTCATGGAATCCGATTTCGGCAGTGACAATGAGTTGCTCGATCTCAGCCTGACCGGTGTATTTCGTTTCCAGCGTGATGCCGATTTGTCCAGCGGCCTTACACCCTTCGCCGAGGCCGGTATCGGCCCCCACCTGATCAGCGATACGCGGCTCGGTAAACGTGATTTAACAACCGCGTTCCAGTTTGGCTCGGTTGTTGGCTTCGGTGTCGGTTTCGGCGAACGCGGTCAATACGAACTGTCATACCGTTTCCAGCACATCTCGAACGGTGACATCAAAAAGCCGAACGACGCGCTTGACCTGCACCTGTTACGACTGGGTTACAGCTTCGACTAGTTATCCGGCCACTGCAGAAAATCACAGCAACTGCCAAGGCTACACATTCAACCCTTACGCAAATTAAGATAAGCGCGTTCAGAAATATTATGCCAGTCGACAACCTGCTCCATGAATTCCGAATACGATTTATAAACCTTTGCAGACATCGCATCCTTATCAGCTATCTCACTGACCACTTCTTTTGACAAGGCCCGCAACTTCGCAATCACCTCATCGGGGAACGGCCGTACATCAACGTTGTGTTCCTTAACCAGCGTACGCAGTGCCGTGTTGTTGCGTGCCGTGTATTCGGCCAGCATGTCGCCGTTCACCACGCGACAGGCATTGGTGACGATACCCTGCAGGTCCGCCGGCAGGCTGTCATAGGCTGCCTGGTTAACCAGGCACTCCAGCGTCGTGCCGGGTTCGTGCCAGCCGGGGTAGTAGTAATGTTTTGCCACCTTGTACAGGCCAAACGCCAGGTCGTTGTAAGGCCCGACCCACTCGGTCGCATCGATTGCACCGGTCTGCATGGAGGTAAAGATTTCCGATCCCGGCATGCTCACCGGGGTACCGCCGGCGCGTTTCAGCACCTCGCCACCGAGTCCCGGGATGCGCATCTTCAAGCCGTTGAGATCTGCCACCGTATTAATCTCGCGGTTGAACCAGCCGCCCATCTGGATACCGGAATTGCCGGCCGCCAGCGGCATTACGCCGAACGGCGCATAGGTCTCTGCCCATAACTCCATACCACCGCCATAGTACAGCCAGGCGTTCATTTCCTGCGCGTTCATGCCAAACGGCACTGCTGCAAAAAACTGCGCCGCCTCGCTCTTGCCCTTCCAGTAATAGGCCGCGCCATGACCGAGTTGTGCGGTACCGGAGCTGACGGTATCGAACACCTCGAACGGTGGCACCAGTTCGCCGGCGCCATAGACAGTGACATTGATACGTCCACCGCTCATCTCTGTTATCAGGCGCGCGACGTTGTTCGCGCCGGTGCCCAGGCCGGGAAAATTCTTCGGCCAGGTCGTCACCATTTTCCAGTCGTAGGTTTGCCGTGCTTGCTCACCCGTCACACCGGTAGTGGCCGGTTCCTTGCTGCAGCCTGCCAGCACCAGTCCGGCGCCGGCGGCACCGAGAAATTTACGTCGTTTCATAGTTCGCCTCATGTCTGTCTCTGATGGTGATTGTACGTGTGACGTGTATACCTTGCCGTATTGATTTACACATTGCAGTTAACAAAACATGGCAACAGCCGTGTTGCCATTACATGCAGTTATCGAATAGTATTCAGACAACGCTTACGGTTTGTAAGACAGCTTACTAATTTAAAAATAACTCGCGCTACTGTCACGGACGCAAACATTGGCAAGCAGCACCAGAGAGTCCCGGGCAACGACACCTTGAGCCAGCTCAACAGCATCCGTACGCGCCTGCCCGGACTACTGCTGGTCGTGCTGCCGATCGCACTGTTCGGTGGCCTGCTCATCGGCCTGCTTGGCACGCTTGATATCCAGGCAACCCGCACACTGGTACTGGCTGGCACGCTGATCTGCCTGCTCATTACCCTCTCAACACTCTATTTTAATAGATATATCAAAGACATATTCGGTCTCGCGCCGGCGAATGCATATCTCCCGGCAGACCGCAGCGGGCTGACGCGCGCGATCGTCGATAGCGCGGCCGATGGCATCATCGTGGTTGATGCGGACGGAACAATCGACACCTTCAACAGGGCCGCCCAGGCCCTGTTCGGTTACCCGCGCGACGAAGTCATACAGCAATCACTGCAACACCTGATACCGCACCTGTTCGATGCACAGGGCCATTTGCTGGCTACTGACAAAGAGCGCGAAATCGAGGGCATCAATCGAAACGGTCAACGCATTCAACTGGCCATGCGCATGAGCCGCCTGCAACAGGGCGAGCGCCTGCTGTATACCTGCCTGCTCACAGATATCACGCAACGCAAGGCCCGTGAAAAACAGCTGCGTGAAGCGGAAACCCGCTACCGTGACCTGGTCGAAACGGCGCATGACATGGTCTGGACGCTGGATACCGATGGTCGCTTCACCTACGTAAACCGCGCAGTCGAGGATATCTACGGCTTTGTGCCGGACGAAATGGTCGGTCGCTATCTGCATGAATTCCGCTCCCCGGACCACCCGCCGCACGACCACGACGCGATTCGCCAGCTGATTCGCGGCAAGGACAGCGTGCATTTCGAAACAGTCCACCTGGACAACGAAAGCAGGCCGCACTTCCTTGAGTTCAGCGCGCGTACCCACAAGGACCCTGCCGGCTTCGTCTTGCGTATCAGCGGCACAACGCGTGACGTTACCAAACAGAAGGCATTCCAGCACCAGCTCTCCTACAATGCTGAACATGACCCGCTGACCGGCATGTTCAACCGCAACTATTTCCAGGAAGAGCTGGAACGGACCGTGGCCCGTGTCGCACGCAGCGGCTCGAGCTGCGCGCTCTTTTATATAGATCTTGACCAGTTCAAGTACATCAACGACACCCTTGGCCATGCCGCCGGTGACCGCCTGCTGGTGGATATCGGCGCGCTACTGTCGACCCATGTACGTGACGGCGACCTGATTGCACGCTTCGGTGGCGATGAATTCACATTGCTGCTGTATAACATCGACCGCAGCGATGTGATCCGTGCGGCGGAGAACTTCCGCATGCTGTGCGATAACTACACTTTCAGCGAAAATGACAAGTCAT
>JAOULY010000086.1 GCA_029881775.1 Gammaproteobacteria bacterium | reverse complement strand
TCACAGGGCCAGTACTCCACTTCCCAGGGCAGCAACGCATAGAGATACTGGGGCTGGGTGCCAATAAAGATACAGAGGGCCGCCGCCACACTCATTGCCACCAGCATGTTCCGCGGCGCTTCTTCCGTACGTATGCCGGAATCGTGGTGGAAGAAGGCAAAGTAGGGGATCTTGATGCCTGCGTGATGGAATACACCGGCTGAGGCGAACAGCATCAACAGCCAGAAATAGCCGTGGTCTTCCTGCATCAGTGCGGTCATCACCATCGACTTGCTGACAAAGCCACTGAACAGCGGGAATGCAGAGATGGAGAGTGCACCGATAATGCAAAGCAGGGTGGTTTTGGGCATGGACTTGTAGAGTCCACCCAGGTCCGATCCATTGATGTTACCGGTCCGGTAGAGCACCGCACCCATGCTCATAAACAGCAGCCCTTTAAAGATCACGTCACTGAATGCGTGAGCAACGGCGCCATTCAGCGCCAGGGCGGTACCAATCCCGATACCCGTCACCATGAAGCCGACCTGGTTGATCAGGCTGTAGGCCAGCACCCTGCGCAGGTCATTCTCGATAACCGCGTAGAAAATCGGGAAGCAGGCCATGGTGACGCCGATATAGATCAGGATCTCTTCACCTGCAAAGCCGCGCGCCAGGCTGTAGACGGCAACCTTGGTGGTAAAGGCGGAGAGCATCACGGTGCCGGTCACTGTCGCTTCAGGGTAACCATCGGTAAGCCAGCTGTGCAGAAACGGAAAGGCGCTTTTGATGCCGAAGGCGATAAATATCAACCAGCCGGCAACACCCGCCTCCAGGCCGATGTGATCAAATGCCAGTGAGCCGGTATCGTGATAGTAGACCAGCGCACCGGCCAGCAGCAGCACCCCTGACAGGACCTGGTAGACCAGGTAGCGCACACCGGCCTTCAATGCCCGCTCCGTGCCGCGCGCCCAGATGAGAAACACGGAGCTTATCGCCAGCAGCTCCCAGAAAATGAATAGCGTAATCAGGTCACCGGAAAATACCGCGCCCAGTGCGCTGCCCGCGTACACCAGCCCGGCAACGTGCTGCTTGGTGTCTTTTACATGGAGCGCATAGATAGCGGCAAAAAAGCTGGCGATACAGAACAGGTAGCCGAACAGCAGGCTGAGTTTATCCGCCCGCACGATTGTCAACTCGTAGCTCATCACGCTATAAGCGACATCGGTTCCGGTATTGATGCCCAGCCACAGATACAGTCCCGTAACCACCGGGGTTGCCAGCAGTATCAGCTGTCGCGGCAGGCCGCGGGTAACGGCGGCCAGAGCTGCCGCTACAAAAAAGAGCAGAAACGGAGGAAGCTCACTCATCGTAATAATCTTCCTTACGCATCACGACATTGCGTATTTTCCTGGCAATGAGGACCAGTAGCACGCAGGCGACAAAACCGTACAGGGCATAAAAGGCCGGTATCTTTTCCCAGCTGAAGCCGATGTGGCGGTGGACCACGAAGTCGGCCAGCACCAGCAGAATGCAAATGGCGTAGAACCCCCTAAGCAACCGTGTGACATTTTCCGGCCGGTCAAAAAGATGCGTTTTTTCTTTTTCATCCGACATGTCAGTAGCCTCCGGCAGCCAGACCCGCCAGTCGATAGAAGGGATCGGGATAGAAGAACAGGATGACGCAGGCGCTCGCCGTGATCACCATGGCCAGCAACATCGGCTTTGGCGCTTCCGCGATCGCCGTATAGTGTTCGCCGCTCGCCGGCGTGCTGAAAAAAGCCCGGATAGGGATAGGCAGCAGATAGATAATGTTGAGCAGGGAACTGATCATCAACACGGCAAGTAGCAACAGCTGTCCTGTCTCCACCGCACCCAGGGCAAGATACCACTTGCTCCACATGCCACCGAACGGCGGCAAACCGATGATGCTCAGGGTGCCGATGAAGAAGGCCACAAAGGTGACGGGCATGGCGCGACCCAGCCCGTTCAGTTCGCTGACCTTTTTCTTGTGACTGGCGACCATAATGGCGCCGGCGGCAAAAAAGAGTGTGATCTTGGCAAAGGCATGCATCGCGATATGCATGGAGGCACCGATCAGCCCCGCTTTGCTGGCCAGCATGGCCCCCAGAACAATGTAGCTCAGTTGGCTGACGGTGGAGTAGGCCAGCCGTGCCTTGAGATTGTCCTTGGTCATCGCGACCATCGATGCGATCAATATGGTGGCCGCCGCCACCCAGATCAGGCCGCCGGTTACGTCATTGGAGAGGATAAAATCACTGCCAAAGATGTAGATCGTCACCTTCAGCAGGGTAAAGACACCGGCCTTGACCACGGCTACCGCATGTAACAGGGCGCTGACCGGGGTGGGCGCCACCATCGCTGCAGGTAGCCAGCGGTGAAAGGGCATCACGGCGGCCTTGCCGATACCGAACAGGAACAGGGCATAGAGCAGGCCGGCCCAGGCGGGATCGATATGGCCGGACAGTATTCCGCCCGACTGGAAATCGACCCGGCCGGTCAGGGACCATGTCACCAGAATACCCAGCAGGAACAGGCCGATGGATGTCCCCAGCAAGATGCCGAGGTAGGTCCGTCCGCCTTGCTTCGCCTCCGGGGTGTCGGCATGGGTGACCAGCGGATACGTTGAAAGCGTCAACAGTTCATAGAAGAGGAACAGCGTAAACAGGTTGGCCGAGAAGGCGATGCCCATGGTCGCGGCAATGGAAACCGCAAAGGCGGCGTAGAACCGTGTTTGATTCTGTTCATTATGACCACGCATATAGCCGATGGCGTAGATCGAGGTGACCACCCACAGTAGCCCGGCAACCAGCGCAAACAGCATGCCCAGCGCCTCGATCTCAAAGGCAATGGCAATGCCCGGCAGCGGTTCGATCAGGGTGAGGGCAAACGCCTCGCCATCCATAAAGCGGACGGCCAGCATCACCACCAGGATGGCAACCAGCGCCGAGCTCAGCAGTGTCACGCCCTCCCTGATATCGGGGCTGTGACGGGTAATGATAATACCGGCCGCAGCTGCCAGTGGCAGTAGCAGGATTGTCAGCAGCAGTGTCTCGGCACTCATGGTGTCATTCCCATAAGGATGGCCGCTGCTTTTTCAGCAACCCCCACCGTCAGGTCGGTGTCCAGGCCAAAATAGATATTGGCGAGCACCAAAGTCCAGGTCGGCAGCAGTAATAATATCGGTGCCTCACTCACCGCTTTCCCCGCAGCTGAAACCGGTTTGAAGTAGAGCGCTTCTATCAACTTTCCGACATAAACCACGGCCAGCAGAGAACCAGACAGAATAACGGCAACCGAAATCCACGCCTGCTGCTCCAGGGCCGCACTTACCAGATACCATTTGCTGATAAACCCGGCGGTACCCGGCACGCCGATAAGACTCAGGCCGCCGAGAACGATCGCGCCAAAGGTCCAGGGCATCGCTCTACCCAGGCCATGAACCTGTTCCATACGGCTCGCGCCGACACGGTAGACAATGGCGCCAACAGCCATGAACAGCGCCCCTTTCATCAGGGCATGGTTGAACAGATGCACCAGTGCGGCTGTCAAACCGGTTGCGGATGCAAAGCCGATTCCCAGTACCATGTAACCGACTTGCGCGACACTGGAGTAGGCCAGCAACCTTTTAATGTTTTCCTGGTAGATGGCGTAGACGGAGGCAGTGATAATGCCGGCGATACCCGCCACGATGAACAGTTCGTCGGCCGGTGTTGTCACGGCAAAGCCCTGTGGAAAAACCGTAAACAGTATGCGTAGCATCACATAAACGGCGACCTTGGTGGCCGTTGCCGCAAGAAAAACGGTGACCACCGAGGGTGCGTAGGTATAGGCATTGGGCAGCCAGAGATGCAGTGGAAACAGTGCCAGCTTCAGCGCAATGCCGACCATGAGGAAGGCAAAGCCGGTTTCCACTGTATTGAGATGCAGAACGCCGGGCAGAATGGTTGCCAGATCCTGCATATTCAGGCTGCCGGTTTGTGAGTAGATCAGGCCTACGCCGATCAGATAGAAGGTGGCGCCGATCGTGCCCATGATCAGGTATTGATAGGCAGCGGTGAATGCCTGCCGCTGTCTCCCAAGACTGATCAGTGCATAGGAGGCGAGTGATGATATCTCCAGGAAAACGAAAACATTGAAGATGTCGCCGGTCTGGGTGATTCCCAGCAGACCGGTCAGGCAGAGCAGCAAGGCGCTATAGAAGAGCGGTATCTTGTCTTCAGGGATCTCCCGCTCCGCGGAGAGCAGCGCATAGGGCAGTGTGATTGCGGCGATCGCGGCAACGATCAGGGCGACAAAGGCATTGACCGCATCGATACGGTATTCAATCCCCCAGGGCGGCGCCCAGCCGCCCAGTTCGTAACTGATGGCCCCCTCATAAAGAACCGCCCACAGCTGCATCCCGGCCAGCACGGCGCACGTGGCCGCAACCATGAACGCAACCAGCCAGGGCAAGCGGCCACGGGGCAGTATGGCGACCACGGGTGCGGCAATCAGCGGTACAACGACCAGCAGCAGGCTAATATGACTTACCATTACAGCGAATGATCCAGATTGTGAATTTCATCCTCTTCAATGGTGCCGTAGGACTCCTTGATCCGCACCACCAGGGCCAGCGCCAGCGCGGTTGTTGCCACGCCCACCACGATGGCGGTGAGGATCAATACATGGGGTAATGGATTCGAATAGACCTTGACGCCTTCGGTGATAATAGGCGCGGCCCCGCCTTTCACAGTGCCCAGGCTGATATAGAGAAAAAACACCGAGACCTGGAATATATTCAGGCCGATTATCTTCTTTACCAGGTTGCCACGGCTAATTACTGTATACAGTCCGACCATCATCAGGATGATCACAATCCAGTAGTTATAGTGGCCAATAAAGAACTCCATCAGTCTCTACCCCTGCCTGCAAAGGCAAAAAATAGAATCAACATGGCCGCGGCCACCGTAATACCTACACCCAGTTCAACCAGCAGAATACCCAGATGCTGCCCGGCAATCTGGTTGCTGCCCAACAGCGTGTAATCGAGATAGTTGCCCCCCAGCAGCAAGGATGCCACCCCGACCCCGGCATAGATCACCACGCCCAGCGCGGCCAGGATGCGCAGCCAGTGTGAAGGGATGATCTTTTCCGCGGTATCGAGTCCGAACACCAGGGAGTAAAGAATGAAGGCGGCGCTGAAAATCACCCCGGCCTGAAAGCCACCCCCGGGCCCGAAATCACCATGAAACTGGACATAGAGTGCATAAAGGATAATCAGCGGGATAACGAACTTTGCAATAACATGCAGGATAAGATCAGGCCTCATCTTGCTCCCCTTTTTTATTTGTTTTGACTGCCGGTTTTGAGCGTTTCCCGCCGATCAACAGCAGTACGGCCACGGCCGCGGTAAAGATAACCGTGACCTCGCCCAGGGTATCAAAGCCGCGATAACTCGCCAGCACGGCGGTGACGATATTCGGCACGCCGGTTTCCTGCATCGTATTTTCGATGTAATAGCGCGCAACATGTGACTGTGCAGGCGCATCGGGGGCACCAAACCCCGGGATATCCCAGGTGCCGTAAACCAGTGCCGAGCCGGTGACCGCCACGACGATCAGCGGTAGCCACGCACGGTGGCTCTGGGGCGCCTCGCCGTAGTAAGGTTTTTGCGGCCTTTTGACCAATGCCAGGGTCGCCAGCATCAATACAGTAGAGATTCCCGCCCCCACCGCCGCCTCGGTAAAGGCCACATCGGGGGCATCCATAACCACAAACAGACCGGCTGACAGCAGACTGAAAATCCCGAACAGCATGACGATGGCAAACAGGTTTGTCATGCGTACGATAGCGACCGAGGTGATCGCCAGAAAGGCCAGCAAGGTGATATCGATAACAATATCAATCATGATGATTCTGCTCCGCCGGGTCTTCTCTACTCAGCCTGGGCTTCAGGCCGCTGTGCAGCGCCGCGTTTGCCAACGCATGGGAAGCGGTCGGAGATGTAAAAAACAGGAACACGAAAATCAACGCCAGTTTAAAGGCAGCGATACTCCAGCCGGCCTGCAGCCCAAGGCCCGACAGGATCAACATGGCGCAAAGGGTATCGGTTATTCCGGCAGCATGCAGGCGGCTATAAAAGTCGTGGAAACTGTGAATGCCGATACCGCCGACGATACCCAGTGCACCGCCGGCCGTCAGCAGAATCCAGCTGAGAATATCGATAATCACTTCGACTCTCCCTGTCTGGCTTCGCTCTCATTGCAGTCCGGGCAGTGGAAATTACCTTGCGTGACCAGCTTCAGTGCTGCGACGACCCCTATGAAGTTGATCAACGCATAGACCAGTGCAATATCCAGCAGGTCACTTCTGCCGGTGAAAAACGCCAAAACGGCAATCAGCAGTACCGTCTTGGTGCCAAACATGTTGACCGCGGCAATACGATCATAGGTCGTAGGTCCGGCGAGGGCGCGCGCAAGGGCCAATCCCATCGTGACAAGGATCGCCAGTAAAGCTGTAATGAACATTACTGGTTGAAAACCCGGTTCGAGATCTCTTTTGACATGGCGTTTGTGGCGAGCTCGCTGGCCGCCTCCTTGCTGAGTGCATGAACGGTGAGACTGTCTTTCGATAAACTGATCGTGACTGTGCCAGGGGTCAGGGTGATGGAATTGGCGTAAATCACCGCCCCCAGATCGGATTCCTGCAGCAGCGGGATTTCTATCATCTGCGGGCTGACCGATGCCCCCCTCCAGCGCAGTACTCGCCTGGCAACATCGATATTTGCCTTTACGATCTCTCTGAACAGGTAAAGAAAATAGCCGGGGAATTTCAACGACAGATGCAGCGGATAGCTTTCATGGTCGATAATATTCATCCGCCATGACAAAAATACCGTGAGCGCGACAGATGCTACCCCCAGTCCCAGCAGCAGCGGTTCCAGGTGTCCCGAGAGAAACAGCCAGAACAGAAACAGTAGTACGACAAAGCTGAATGATTTCATCTCGAAGGTAGTGTGTCCAGTGTCGATTCGCAGGTAAAATTGACCCGCCAGTGTGGCAGATTATGGCCTGATTTTGTGTTCTTTTTCCAGTTCTTCTGTTTTCCCGTTGCTGGGAATTGTAGTGTCTGAAGCGGTTACTGTCATTACCGGTCTCGATGCTATGAGAGTGACGGGGACGATCCGGCAAGGCAGTCATGGCGATGGACGGCAATAGCTCAAGACTGACGGTGCGGCTTATATGACTGTCATCCCCACGGATGTTTATAATTACACATGACATCAATCCCGACGCCTGATGAACACTGGATGCGCCATGCCATGCAACTGGCGGCCACGGCCGAAACACTGGGCGAGGTGCCGGTGGGTGCGGTGCTGGTGCAGCACGATGCCTTGCTGGCCGAAGGCTGGAATCGACCCATCGGCGACCACGATCCGACTGCGCATGCGGAAATCATGTGCCTGCGCGCGGCAGGCCTGGCGGTCAGTAACTATCGCCTGGCCGATACCACGC
>JAOULY010000002.1 GCA_029881775.1 Gammaproteobacteria bacterium | reverse complement strand
CTACGCGCCAGTCGCTGCGCTTCCGCCAGCTGCGCGCCGGTCATTTCTTTCGCGATCTTGTCGCGGTTCCTCAGGCCATTTTCATTACCGTTCGCGCCGGACAGGTTGAACCACTTGTGCGCCATCACGTAATCCTGCGGCACACCCTGGCCCTTGATGTACATGGTGCCGAGGTTATTCTGCGCGCGCGCCTCGCCACGCTCTGCTGCAGCACGATACCAGCGCGCCGCCTCGCGCAAGTCCTGTTGCACACCAGCGCCTTCCCGGTACATCAGCCCGAGGTTGTACTGTGCACTCGCATGACCCTGCCAGGCTGCTTCCTGCAACCAGTACAGTGCCTTCTCGTTATCCTGTTTCCCGAACTTGTCGAGCCGGTACAACATGCCGAGGTAATACATGGCCGCCGTGTCTTGCTGATGTGCGGCGCGGCTGAGCCAGTCGATCGCCAGCCCGGTATCTACGGGTGCGCCGGTCCCGTTCATAAACATCAGGCCCATTTTGCGCTCTGCAGGCGCGTACTGCTGGTCCGCTGCCTTGCGGTACCAGTGATTGGCCTGGTTGATGTTAAGTTCTGTACCCCGCCCGCTGGCAAAGTGCTCCGCCAGCATGTACTGCGCCTGTGCCAGCCCCTGTTCCGCGGCAACCTGCAGCAGTTGAACAATCCCGGCATTGTCGCCGCCGCGCACACGCTGTTCGCGGTAGAGCATTGCCAGGTTGAAATGCGCGCCAACGTGACCGTGCGCAATCGCAGCACGATACAGGTTGGCTGCACGCGCATCGTCACGCGTTACATGGCGACCCGTCTCGTGAAACCATGCCAGCGCAAACAGCGCATCGATATTGGACTGTGCCACTGCCTGCCGCAGCCAGTCGAGACCGGCCTCCACATCCGTAACCGGACCCGGCCCTTCCAGCAGCATAATGGCGGTGTTGTATTGTGCGGCGCCGTCACCGGCGGCGGCCAGTGACTGCCAGTTTTCCAAAGCGGTGTTGTAGTTACCCTGATGGAAGGCCTGCTCGGCGAGTTGGGCCGTGGCCTGTGCCGTGCCGGTAAAGATGGCCAGACCGAGAAAGCTTGATTTGATCCAAACGCCAGGTTGCATGAACCGGCGACTCCCCTTGCCTGTTTGACGTATTCTACCTGTGCTGGCCGCTTAAACAACCACCTTTGTTATTCGCAGGGGATATAAAAAAGGGTGGCGGCATCCGCAGACACCCCACCCTTTATATTATCCGGACTGCGCTCAGCCCTGCTGGCGAACAAGCTCCACGCGACGGTTTTTGGCACGACCCTCGGCGGTACCGTTGTCAGCCACCGGTTGCTCCTCACCAAAACCTGCCGCCTGCAGATTGTCGCTGGCGACACCCTTGCCGACCAGGTAATTAACCACCGATGCAGCACGACGCTGTGACAGGTCCTTGTTATAGACATCCTCACCCTGGCTGTCGGTATGACCGGTCACCTGCACGCGAATATCTGGATTGGCGGTCAGTGTCGCAGCGACCCCGTCAAGAATCGTCAGCGACTGCTCGGTCAACTGGTCGGAATCGGTAAGGAAGTTCACACCACGCAACACGATGGCGGCGTCCACCTCACAGCCAAGGGCGTCCACCTGCGCACCGGCAGCAGACTGCGGGCAGAGATCGCTTGCATCAGCGATGCCGTCGGCATCACCGTCGGCCGGCGCAACGACTTCAGCGACTGGCGACACAATGGGCTGTGCAACCGGCGGCGCGTAGGCAACCGGCATAACGGCATAGGGATATCCGTATCCGTAATAAGGATGCGAGTAACCATTTCCGTAACCGCTCATCCGGTTGCGCGCATTGCCGCGGAAGGACATGTTGAAGCTCATATCTCCCATCATGTCACCGAAACCGTCGAACGGACCCAGGTTTGAACCGTAGCCACCCGGGCCGTAGTAATTACCCGGACCACCCCACCAGGCGCCGGCCTGCATGGGGAGTGCCAGACCCGTGGCCAGCAGGATGCCGACTGTTAATTTGCCAATACGTGTTTTCATAGTTTTTCTCCGGTACGGGATAATGATCTGCTTAAATATTATTATTTAATTATATTAAAATAATACGATTAAGCAAGTTATAATGGCCCGTATTGGCGCGAATTATGCCATGATTATCAATGTGTTACTAAAATTTACAATTGCCCGGCATTTTCAGCGACGGGACTGGATGGCCGCGGGTTACAACTGAAACCTGCACCGGTTCAGGCAGTCATGCAGTTGATTAACTCGCCCAGGTAAGGGTCGACGTTGCCTGCCTCGTTTTCCCGTGCCGTCATCAGGCCGCCCGGAAACCTGCTTATTCAGCCTGTCTTCCACGCAATAAAAAGGCCAGGGGGCTGCTTCCTGGCATAGAAGAAACCGCACCCTGACCCCGGTCAGATTATGGAATGTTTGTTAAATCAGCTGCAGCCCTTCGGACGCGGCAGGCCGGCAATCTTGTTCGCGCACTTGATCAGCCCGGTCGGAAACAGTGAATAGATATATTTCTGGTCACTGCGGTCCTTGCCATACTTGTTCTTCATCAACTTCGAGAAGGCACGCGGTTCGCACACGGCACCGTTCTCTTGAAAGTATTCGCGCGCCAGGTTAATGATATCCCAGTGTTCCTGGGTCAGCTCGCTGATCTTTTCGTTCCTGGCGATCTCGACTGCCAGCGCCTCGCTCCACTCATCCAGGTTTTCCACCCAGCCGGCCTCGCTTAGCTGAATGGTCTTGCCATCTACAATTGCTTCCATAACTCCCACCTCGTGATACGTCGTACTTATATATGTGGACTCATTCTATCGTTTTCAAGGGCCACTGACAGCGTTAATTCAGCCAATCGGGCATGGCTTCAATCTCAGCACAACTTATCGTGCCGTCAAGGTGCCGGTTACTCCAGTCGACCATGGCCTGCAGGATTGGCGCCGGCCAGCGCATCGTGCACATCGAGTGCCGCCCCCTGCCCCGGATTTTTTTACTGTTTTTATTCATACCCTTAGTGCCAGCACCAATATGGCACCCGGCTTTTTAACTGTTACAAATGGGGGTCATGGACATCGAACGACATTACACGCGACAGGCCTGCTTACCCGGCTTGCAGGCGCAGGCGGCCAGCTGGCGGGCATGGGGCAGGTTCAGTCTCCCTGCCCCGATCGATTACCGGGAAACCTTTACGATGGCTGCCGAACGGCTGCTTTCCTGGCCGCCGGTATCCACCGTACTCATCGCTACATACCAGCTGCCTGTCGGTACATTGGTGACTGTTGCAGATTGTGCGCTGCCGTTTGTCACGCTTACCTTGTTGGTGTAATTACCCGCCGAGGTACCGTAATAAACCCAGTAACGGTCTATGTCAGCCAGTGACAGGGGGGAGCCGTCTGCCCGGGCAACCGGTGCCGTCCATTGCAGGGTAAAGCTGCCCGATGACGTCGACACCGGGGCAGCCGGGTCCTGTGTCGCAGGATCTTGCGGTGCAGGCTCCTGCGATGCCGGATCTTCCGGCGCAGGTTCCAGTGGTGCCGGATCTTCCGGTGCAGGCTCCTGCGGTGCCGGACCTTCCGGTGCAGGTTCCTGCGGCGCCGGCATTTCGGTCATGAGATTATCCAGGGAATTGATGCGGTCTATCTGTCCCTGGCTGGCCGTGGTAACCAGCTGCAGGGCATTATCGAATGCGCGAGATGACTCCGCCGGCAAAACATTGGCCACATCTGCGGGATACGCACCGCTGCTGATGCCCATGACAACTGCTGCCAGACCGACTACCTCGGCGCCCGGATCAACGATAGACGCAGCCGCAATCGCGGCCAGGGTCTGCTGTACTGCATTATCGGTAATACGTACCGAATGCGTCAGTGCGCTGCTCCCCACGCCGGGACGCGTAATCCTGATTGCCTCATCAATGACGCTGGTGGCAACGACACCATCGACTTTAAGATTATTCGACAGCGCCTCTACCATCACCTGTCCCGAGGCCACCTTTGCAACTGCCGTCAGTCCTGGATTCGTACCTGCCACGCCAAGACCATCGAGTCGCCCGTCATTCATGTCTGCCGCCAGCGCATCCATCACGCCGTCACCACTGACCTGGTGTCCGGCCGCCTGCATCCGGTCACGTGTTCGGCGCACCATCTCGCCCATCGCCTCACTTGCCTTCATCAGGCTGGCCACATTGTCATCGGTCAACAGTGAACTGATCGGGTCGCTGATAACAGCTGCATCAAGACCGTACGCGGAAGCCTGCATAACAAAAGCCGAGGCAACGCGAATATTGTCCGGCGTTAATCCGCCTGGCAACGCCTGTGCAATCTTCACGATCAGCGTGGAGAACGGATTAATATTTACCTGTCGCGTGTAACGGTCCTGCATCACTGACAACATCTGGAAATCCGGCGCACGACCCGACACCAGGTCAATACCGCCGAGCACCTTGAGCAACAGCGGGTAACTGCTGCGTTTTACCCTTATCCTCGAATTGAACGATGCCGTGTTATCGCTCTTCATGGAACCGATCATTTCACCGCGCACATTCCAGACCTCTATGGTCGCACCAGTCACCGGACCATCACCAACACTGCCGGCAATCCGGATATCATCTGCCAGGCTGGCGGTTGCAACACCGCCACCCGCATTACCGGCAGTTATGCCGGACCCACCGGTACCGCCTCCACAGGCAACAATCTGGAATGCCATACATAGATAAAGGACAGTTTTAGTGAGCGATGATTGTCTGTTTGTTTTCTGCATTGTACTGGCCAACCCCTGGTTGAATGACGCGCAGCCATGTCGGCGTACGGCTATCGGTTTCTGTATTCACTCCACAGGTCCGGTAGCAAGGCGCGTGCCAGTAACAATCTTTTTATTTTCGAAGGGTAGTTGTTTTCACCTGAAAGTATCAGTCACGGTTATGCGAAAACACTGCAATACATGACTTATATGTCGTTCCGGCAGTGACGGTTGTGTGCCGGTAATTATTTACAGGAAGTGCAATCAAGCAAACCCGTGAACGGGTTTTTCACCAAACACTTCCCAACAATTGTTCACCCGTATCACGGCATAATATTTTTATCACAGTGATATGTCCCTGTAATAACAGACTTTGATGGATTTCTTTCGACAAAATATCGCGCATACATGAATTAGTGGTGATGTCGCGAAACGACTACACCCGAGGCACCAGAAAAATCACGTGCTTAGACGCGATAGCGGCGAATGGCAATGAAAATGACGACAAACATGACTTGCATATGAGAAAGGGTAACAACCATCGCATCAATCATACGACTGTGTTTTACAATGGTAATTTATCAACCAGGCTGCAACGTGGAATTGATATAAAAACCGGCACCCTTGCCGAAACGCCCGCTTACTGGCTATCTTTCTTTTTCAGCAGGTCCGCCAGTCCGGACAGTCCCTTGTGTGATGCCTGCTGACCACCATCCCGGCCGGCATTGGATGTCACGATCGTTGGATCTTCGAGATAGCGCGCATGCTCGTTATCGTGGCAGTACAGGCACAGCAATTCCCAGTTACTACCGTCAGGCGGGTTGTTATCGTGGTTATGATCGCGATGATGCACAGTCAGCTCGTGCAGGTTCGCGCGTGCAAACTCGCGCGAACACCGCCCGCATATCCAGGGATACAATTTCAACGCCTGCTCGCGATAACCCAGTTCACGCTGCGCGCGTTCCTGCTGGGCGGCAGCGACCACAGCATCCAGGCGCCGCTGCTTGTCTGTCCTGTTATCGGCCATAGTCAGTCTGCATTCCTCAATATATGTATATTCCAGTCAGCAGGCACGGCATTCACCGGCTTGCCTGGCGCCTTTGCAGCTTTGCGGCTTTGCGCGAGACAGGGTCTCGTTACTGCAGGCAGCAATGCCGTGGCCCGTGTCTGCCAGTGTATAGACAAACCCGGACTGTTTGCCAGGATCCCTGATTTTTATCCAGCAGGCCTGCCGCTGCCGGTTTTTAAATGGCTGGAAGAATATTGATGGATATCCCTTGCGGTGATGCCGGAAATTCACGGCAGTGGTCCCTGTCCCGGAAAAAACAGCCTCAGGACGATCCGTCCAGACCGGTTAATCCGTCAGCGATTATCGACTGATACCACTTCCCATGATCCATCAGGCCTACGACAAGCCGTGCCGTAGGCCTCTTCGGTCTTGCCACCTATCGATACCCGTTGCTGGAACTCGCGACAGTAGCGCCCCGATGTACTGGTGCCTTCGCGCGTGGCAACCACCATGCCGTTCGCGCGTCCCTCGCTCCAGATAACCCGCTCGCCAATCGGTGCGTTGGTCGCGGCTATTTGTGCCGCCTCGTGTACGCGCTGCTGCTCTTCGTTGAGGAAATCCAGGATTCCCAGCGTGATCGCGGTAAACGCCAGCCACTTGTAGGCATCATGGTCGCGATGATAATGCGCATACCCGTGGTACCAGTGACCATGTGGACGCCGGATCACCACATTTCGATACCAGCGCACCCGGTCGGGCCGTGCCACACGCACTCTTCCGCGATAATTGATGTGCGGTGACTGGTGCTCGACACGGTACTCATGGCGGTCGCGCCCACGCGGTGAATAGCCATGATCGCGGCGCCTGCGATCGTCCCGGTATTCCCTGTGATCATAACTGTCCTGGTAACGCTTCGACGGGTCGGCAGAGGCCGGTCCGGCGCATGCCAGGAGTCCGGTGCTCACAGCCAGCGCAAGCGTCCATACATACCTTGTCCATCGGACATTCGTGTTCATCTTGATAAACCTCTTTTAATAGCGGTGATTCAGCCTGCCAACCGGCAGACCTGTAGTGTAGTAACGTGGCAGCCGGGGATTCGTTGACAGGCATCAATCAAGTCGAAGTCAGGTTTGATTATTTGATTAACATCAATGTTGCCCCGGTTGTTTTAGTCGAAACTGGTCATTACATTCCTATTTACCCTGTCAACACCGACGCTTACGGAGCCTGCATGCAAAACCACCACCCCCTGATCAATGAATTTCCGGAACATAAAGACAAGATCCACCAGCTGAAGGTACACAATAATCATTTCCGGCGGCTTGCCTTTGAATACGAGGGTGTGGATAAAGCTATCGTTCGTGCCGAGCAGGGCATTGAAGCCCTGGGCGACAGTTATCTTGAGACGCTGAAGAAGGAGCGCCTGGCACTCAAGGACATCCTGTTTGGCATGCTGAAAACCGCGTAACCTTTCAATCGGTGGTCGGTGACAAATGCGAATGAATACGTTTTGTCGCCGACCCCTTTAATACCGGCCTGTAGAGAACGGTGCCGGGGCACATTTATTTCCGGAACAGGCGGTCAACGCACTCCGTGACGACGCATACGAGCGCCTGATGAAGAAATCAAAAGCCATTATTGGATTAATGAATCCGAAAAATCCCGACAATGTCAGCGCAGTGCTACGCGCTGCCGGCAACTTCGGCGCCGATCGTGTTTTCTATACCGGGAAGCGCTACCCGCTCGCCGTAGAGCGAAACCCGGCTGCACCCGACATAGGACGGAAAGTCAGCCAGGACATACCGATCACCGGCGTCACGTGCCTGCTTGAGAATGCACCCGCGAATATGGAAATCGTGTGCGTTGAATTTGCCGAAAATGCAATTCCCTTGCCCGGCTACAGGCACCCCGACAACGCGTTTTATATATTCGGCCCCGAAGACGGGACTATCCCCCAGGATCTTATCGACAAGGCCGATGACGTTGTCTACATACCGACCAACGGCTGCATGAACCTGTCAGCAACCGTAACAGTGGTACTGTACGACCGCCTGAGTAAAGCGTCCGGAACCATCGATAACAACAAGGCGGTTCGCGAGAACCGTGATACCAATAACCGCCTGACGGTCAGGAAAAAACCCGGCTAAACCGGGTGGCTCCCTGATTTCAGGAGACCGGGTAGTCGTCAAGCTCCATCTGAAGCCTGCGGTCTTCGCGAAGCTGCTCGATCTTGCGTAGCGCCGCCAGGTTTTTCGCTTTATCTGCCGGCGCCAATATCAAATCATCGAACTGGTCTTCATCATCGAAGTCCGTTTCGTCCTCCAGCATCGGGCCGTTATCGTTTCGGCCCCCTGAATATGCCCTGGACGAACCCGTCTGCTGGCCACGCTTTCGCCCCTTGCCGGGGTCTCGCAACGGCACACCGGCTTTACGCGCAGACCCGGTATGACTAGCGCGTTTCATTGTCCGATACCGGCAATTCCACTACATCCGTCCCATCCCCCGGCAAACCGGTGGACGCACTGCCTGCATCGTCTGCAGTCATAACCACTTCCTGTGGCTGGGGCTGAAGGTAACCTCCCTGCGACAGGATACAACCGCTTACATAGTCCGCCTGCAGCTCCTGCTGGACACCATATTCCACCGCCTCTTGCTGACACTGCGCCAGAATATCCGTCTGGCCATCTGCTGCGCTGGCAAAAACCGGTAATACCGGACCAGTCACACACAGCAACAGGCCTGCTGCCATCGCATTTACTGAAGTTGACATAATCTACTCCCCTGCCCCGAACACACGCGGCACCAGGCCCTGGCAGATACATACTGATTCCGCTGGCAGTATCTGGTCAGGCTCGTGGACCGGACTGCTTCCGCCGCGCCTGTCCGGCATCGACAGTTGACCGCACCCCTGTCAATCCAGCAGCTGTAAACCGCCCGTGTTGCAGGCGTCGATGCTATATATGCCCAACCTGATATGCTGGCTAATTAATTTTTTTTATAGGGAAGAAGTTGCGGCATGGTTCGCGGCACTTTCGACCGCACTGGTTGACTGCACAGGGTGCCCGCGAGATGATCAAGTGCTTGTCATCAGGCCACCCGGAACCCGGACGACGCCTGTCATCGGCCCATACACCATCCTTATAACAGTGCATACCAGTCCGGGAGCCGACCATGAACAGGCAACAATACCGCCAGGACATCCTGGGACTCTCCAGACGCATTATTGCCGCACAAACGCCGATACGTATCCTCGATGCAATTAAATGGGATGACACGGTACAAAAGAAATTCTTCGCCACTGGTTGCAGGAACCAGCCGGACGTCACCGCCGATTACTACCAGCGCAACCCGCTGAATTTCAATGTCGCAGCACTGCATGACACATTCCGGGATATCGACAGAAGCCTGACAACGACACTCGGCACCACCGACCCGGCCGGCAACATAATGCGACGCATGTGTCGTGAGTACCGCCAGGTGCTGGATATGCTGGCCGCCCGGGGCACGCCCGGATTCTCCGTAATATCACAGTCACTGTACGGACACTCCATGGATAATTTCCATGCAGACGGCCCGACAGTCTCGGATCTTGGCGCACTGCTCGACAAATCCTTGCGCAATATTGATGAACGGATGTTTCTCGAAAAAGACGTCAAGGACATTCCAACCAGGGATGCGGTCGGCCTGTTGCAGGGGCGGCTGGACAAGCTGTTCAATGACCCTGCCGCACGCGTCCGGGTCATTGAAAGCGACGGCATTGTCGCGGATGCAGCCGCCGGTTCGGATTACATCAAGTTGCGCGCGAACACCCTGTTCAGCGAACGCGACCTGCGCGGGCTGGAGGCACATGAGGGCTGGGTACACGTCGGCACCACCCTGAACGGCAGCCTGCAACCGGTTTGCACCTTTCTCAGCAAGGGTACGCCTTCGGACACCATCACGCAGGAAGGGCTGGCCGTGTTTATTGAAATCGTGTCTTTCAATTCACACCCGGCGCGGCTGCGCCGCATCGCCGACCGTATCCGGGCGATCGGGCTGGCTGAAAAGGGAGCGACGTTTCTTGATGTGTTCAACCTGTTGCACGAGGAAGGCCGCAGCCGGGAAGAGGCCTACACCGCCGCGATGCGCGTGTTCCGCGGCAGCCTGCCGGACAGTGGGCCGTTCACCAAGGACCTTGCCTACAGCACCGGGTTCATCGATGTCTATAATTTCATACGGCTGGCAGTCAGACGCGGCCAGCTGGACCGGATACCACTGTTGTTCTGCGGCAAGCTCGCGATCGAAGACATGGGTACACTCGCCGAACTGGCTGAAACAGGCATGCTTGTGCCGCCACATTACTTGCCGCCGCCAGTGGTCGATATCAGCGCACTTACTGCGTGGATGGCGTATTCAAGCTTCCTCAACCGGCTCGACCTGGCACAGGTCGAAGCAGATTTCGCACACCTTCTGGACTAAAGTAACAATAAAAAGGATCGGTCACATAACGCACACATTCGCACTAAACCGGACCTATAGTCTATAAATAAAGCGGAGCAAGCCATGAGAATCGGACTACTTACAATCACCCTGCTGATGACGCTTGCCGGTTTCCGGCCGGCCGCTGTTGCGGCGGACGAAGTCGAGGCACTGCTGGCGGCCGACGCAGCGCCTGCGGGCGTCGTTTTCGAAATAGTCAGCAGTGATGCGGACACACTGGACGGGCTATTGCCCGTGATACGCGCCGACATCGAGCGCTTGCGGGCGCGCTTCCCCGAACTGCCGATCGCCATCGTCAGCCACGGCCAGGAACAGTTCGCACTGACCACGGAAGAAAGGGCGAGCGCTCCCGAGCTCCATGCCATTGCGGAGGACATAGTGACCGCAAAGAACGTGGACCTGCATGTCTGCGGCACCTACGCAAGCTGGTTCGGCGTAGACCCGGGCGACTTTCCTGATTATGTTGACGTATCCAGTTCCGGCCCCGCACAAATCAACGACTACCGCGCACTGGATTACATCCTCATTACGCTGCCCTGATCGGTCGCCGGCCCCTGAATATTTTCTGCCCATAATTCAGTCATATGGTGACTCGAAACCCGGGACACCGCGGGCGGTACAGGCTGCGTGTGCGCAGGGCAATTCTCGAGAATGGCACTGTACTAGCGTATATTCAGGATTACCGGCGTGGGGAGTTCACTCGATTTCCGTGGCGATTAATCCCCAAGCTGCTGAATAGTCCAAAAAACTGGCTGGCGTGATAATGACAAACTGGATTAATTGGGCCCGCGGCCAGCTACGTGGCCGGCCGGACAGCGAGCATCAGCAGGCGTTGATCAGGGTCATCATCATGGGCCTGGTTTTTCTCTATTTTTCGACGACGGCACTGCGCGGGGTCACCCTCCTCGCCGGGACCTACCTGGCGATTTCAATAGCCATATTTATATGGATTCTGCTGTCACCCGCGAAGAACATACCCCGCCGCCTGCTCGGCATGGTCGGCGACATGGCCGGCGCATCCTACGGCCTGACACTGGCGGGGGAAGCCGGCGCCCCCCTGATCGCGCTCTATCTCTGGGTGATTGTCGGTAACGGCCTGCGCTATGGTCTGAGATTCCTGGTACTGGCGGCAGTATTCGCGGTCATTGGTCTAGGTACGGTGCTGGCGCTTGATCCATTCTGGTCACAACATGCCTGGTTCGGTATTGGCCTGCTGATTACGCTCGCCGTAGTACCCCTCTACATAGCAGGCCTGGTGCACCAGTTGCACAAGACCATCCGGATCGCCGAAGAAGCCAACGACGCCAAATCGAACTTCCTTGCAAAAATGAGCCATGAGTTGCGCACGCCACTGAACGGCATTCTCGGCATGAGCGAACTGCTTTCAACGACCACGCTCGACAAGGAGCAGAGAAAGTATACGGGTGCGATCCAGTCGTCGGGAAATACTCTCCTCAGCCTGATCGAGGACATTCTCGATATCTCGAAAATCGAGGCCGGCAAGCTGGTCTCGGAATCCAGGCCATTTGACCTGCACGAGCTGGTCTTGACCACCGTCAAGACATTCTCTCCCCAGGTGGAGAACAGGAACGTAACCCTGAACTGTCATATCGACCCCGCCGTACCCTACCGCCTGCTTGGCGATGAACTACACCTGCGCCAGATATTGATGAATTTGCTAAGCAATGCGATCAAGTTTACGGACAGGGGCAGCGTGAGCGTGGAAGTTAAATTGCTCGAGGACGCGCCCGATAACCGCACATGGGTCAGCTTCAGGGTTGTTGATACAGGCATCGGGGTGGCTGAAGAAGCCAGGCAGAAAATATTCGGTCAATTTGTCCAGGCCGACATTTCGGTTACGCGCAAATATGGCGGTACCGGCCTCGGCACGGCGATATCAAAGGAGCTGACCACATTGATGGGGGGGCAAATCGGCCTCGAAAGCGTTACCGGCAAAGGTTCCACTTTCTGGTTCAGGCTCCCGTTCGAATTGCAGCCGGCCATCAGCAAAGAGCAACTCGCCCATTCTTCCTTCACTGACCTGCGGGTGTTGTCATTACTGAGCCAACCTGTTCAGGATGAAGTCAACCACCTTTTTGAAAGGTGGGGCGTGCAACAGGAAACCGCAACTGACACAGGACAGCTGTTTTCAAAACTGATTTACGCATTCGGTAAATCGATGCCATTCCGTACAGTCATGGTCGAACGTGAGCTGATTAACATGGATCCGGAACAGTTCACGGACTCGCTCAGGAAAGAGAAACTGTTCACCAACCTGTCACTGATTCTGGTTGAATCAAGACTGCAGTCCGCAGAGGCACAGTCACACCTGAATACAGGTTTCTCGGCCGTGCTGTTTACCCCGATTAACGAGTCACTCCTGTTTAACGCGGTACACGAGAGCTGCGCCGAGCAACAACTAACACAGGGAGTCGCATCGCTGTCTGACTATTTCCGGAAACGGGATGAAACAAGAAGCAAGCGCGTGCTGCTGGCAGAAGACAACGACGTCAACCAGGCCGTACTCAAGGCCATCCTGGAGCGCGCAGGTCACAGCGTTGAACTTGCAACCGATGGCGAAGAGGCACTTGATATCCTGACGCAAAGAGACAGTGAATTCGACATCGTGATACTGGATATGAACATGCCCAAGGTCTCCGGACTTGATGTGCTGAAAACATACAACTTCATGGACACGGACAGAACCCTGCCGTTTGTTATGCTGTCCGCCAATGCCCTGCCAGATACCATTGAACGCTGCAAACGTGCCGGTGCCGACGAATACCTGACAAAACCGGTAGATGCCAGGCAACTGATCGACGCGATCGACAACCTTACCCTGCAGAAGAAATATTCCGGGCAGGAAACGGCCGAGATCCAGACGTTCCCGGCAGCCGCAGAGATCCGGGAACAGTCCTGGCAATACATTAATCCCCAATCACTGGACAAACTGCAGGATATTTCAAACGGGCCGGATTTTGTCCGCAAGATAATTGTCCAGTTTATGCATGAAGGCGACCGGCTCCCAGGCACATTACGCAAAATCTCGATCAACAACGACCAGGATGCGTTCCTGAGACAAGTGCACTCATTCAAGGGCAGCGCTGCAACAATTGGCATTCAGCCACTTGTATCCATCTGCAATGAAGTGGAAAACACACTGCGACAACAACTGGACACAAGCAGCATGTCAGACTACACAACGGCGCTGAATAACATATACCAGAACTCCCGCATAGAGCTGGAGAATTTCCTGAAAAACAACTTACATTAGCCTGCGCGCTGATCCTGTAAAACTGTCATTCCCCAATTCGGCTCTCCTGCCGAACCGGGAAAACCACCCGGCATCGTGGATACGGTCGCCGTCCCTGGCCGCACCTCCATGCTGGCATCACGCCCCTGGATTTCTGCATGTCTGCGAACGATGCACAACAGGCACAGTCTTTAAACAGGCCTTGCAGTATCAGCTAATTGTGCGCACGCCCTGTCCTGGCTGACTGCCGGCTGACCAGGCGCTCCATCATGCGAAGATTCCTGTCATCAAGCCGCAATGCCGCATCCGCCCAGGCCGTGGTAATACCTTCCAGTTCCGCGTAGCTGATCCGGTTACAGAATTTTTTCGCGTTACGGAAAGACCGATAGCCGTTAGGCGCACGCTCTTCCCTGTGGATATAGTCGAACACGGCTTCCTCACCCTGCCCGTCTTCGGCCAGCACGTCGACAATGCCCATCTCATGCAGTTCTTCGGCCGTATAGAGACACCCACTGAGGATCATGCGTTCCGCCTGCACCTCACCTACCTTGCGCGACAGCAGGCTGAAGGCGCCCATACCCGGGAAAAGATTGAACAGGATCTCCGGCATACCCATTTTCGCACTGCGCTCGGCCACGAGTACATCTGCCGAAATCGCAAACTCCATGCCACCACCCAGGGCGTCACCCTGCACCAGCGTAATTGTCGTGAAATCACCGTCAAGGTGAGTGTAGTGCGTATACAGCGTATCGACGCAGGAGATGGCATAACGTAACAGCCCGTCCCGGTCCCGATTGCGAATCAGGTCAATAAACAGGTTCAGGTCACCACCAAGATTGAATACTCCCGGCACCCGTGATGCCAGCGCGATGTAACGCACATCGTCAGGATAACCAGGCTTGCCCAGTTCACCGTACCAATGCTGTATCTCGCCAATCAGTGTCGGCGAACAGCAAAGCCGCGGTTTTGCATCCATATAATACCAGGCCAGTTTGTAATCACTGTCATACTGGATTTCCAGCTCGGTGTAGTTTGAATAGTAAGCATCGTGATGTAGTTGTGTAACATTCTGCAGGGTCTGTTTCATGGTTTTTTCTCCTTGTTTAAAATAATGCGTCCGTACGTACAAACAGGAAACCGGTGTTTGCCCGCTGCGGAACACACACGCTTATGCAGCCCTGAAATGGCTGTACTTTCTCTATGCCTGAAGTGGCCCGCGACATCGGATGGTTGCTGGTTCATAGCCGGCACAATGTCCGCTGATGAGGAATTTTGACCAACCACCCCGAGTTCGATTTTTTATGAGGCCATGGGATCTACTGTTGCATTGGTGAATATGCCAACAACACCGGCTTGCAGTCCAGCCACAAAAAGTACTGCCATAAAAGTGACGGGTGTATACCTGCGAATGCAGGTGAAGTCATGCAGGCAAGGCGTTGATTACAACTCGGCAACGTAAACCGTATGCCTGGAAGGGGTCGAAACAATTACAACGAATGCAAGCTGCCACTGGCCTCTTCAGGTATTTTTGGGCAGGCGTCCGCCGCAATGCGGGCAAACCGGTTCGTTCATTGTGCTTTCCCTGACATTATCGCGCGCACTATCCAGCATCAGTTGCGCCTCGCTCTTCTCGATACCCAGGGAGCGGCGCTGGCTTTCAATTTCGACCCGCTCATTCGCGCTGAGCACGCCGTCCTCGTACACCTTGTCGACGTGCAACATGAATTCCTCGCGACGCTTGCGTAATTCATCGGAGAACGCCGAGGCGAGAATGCCGGCAGGGAGCGCGACCATGCCGACACCAACGATGGTAATAGAGGCGCCAAACAGTTTACCCAGGGGTGTCATGGGTGTGACATCGCCGTAGCCGACCGTCGTCAATGTCGCGACTGCCCACCACATGGCAGCAGGGATACTGCCGAACGCCTCGGGCTGGCTCTCATGCTCGACGAGGTATATACCACTGGCTGCGAACACCATGATTACCAGCAGGATAAACATGGCCGCACCGAAGGAACGGGACTCCTTGCGCAGCACGGTAATCAACATGCCCATCGCCGGCGAATAACGCGTCAGCTTGAATACACGGAACAGGCGGAACACACGCAGGAACAACAGATCCATACTGGTCCACATCATCAGGTAGAAGGGCATGATCGCCAGCAAGTCGATCAACATCATCGGTGTCAGGGCAAAACGCAGCCGCCCTTTTATCAACGCCCGAAAGCGGCCCTCCTCCGATTCGACACAGGTCCAGAGACGGGCGAAATACTCGACGGTAAAAATCAGCGTGGAAACCAGCTCGAACCTGAACAACCAGCCTTTGTGCTCGGCGTAGAAGTCCTGCATGGAGGCCAGGATATTGGTCGTCACGTTCAGCAGCACCAGCACCACGATAAATACGGTGACCAGGCGCGCCAGCGGCGACCCGCCCGCTACCGGCTCCAGTAATTGGTACAAACGATTGCGCAGTGTCTTGGCCTGACTCATATGGTTTCCCTCCCGGACCGGGACCAGTATATAGAACAATACAAACGTGGGTCAGAGCACAATTAATTCCAGCATCAGGATAATTTGTGCCCTGGCCCCGATTTATTACTGCTTATTGGCAAGCGATGCCGCCACCGCCCTGTCACGACCATATGCATCGCGACGCAACTGTAACTGCCCGGCAGCATCCACCCACGCGGTCATGTACTGGATGTGCACGGGGATGGTCGCCTGCAGGTTCACGGTTTTTTCCTTTTTCGTAGCCACTGCCCGGTCTATTTCAGCGCGTGCCCAGCCCGGCGTTTCGCCAAGGACCTATTCAGCCAGCTCGAGAGGGCGGTGTACACGAATACATCCTGAAGAAAAATTACGATCGTTGCGTTCGAACAGATGACGATCGGGCGTATCGTGCAGGTACACATTGAAGCGATTGGGAAGCATAAACTTGATGCGTCCCAATGCGTTTTTCGGGCCGGGGCGCTGCACCAGGCGATAGGGGAACGACCGGGCATCGAGACTTCTCCAGTCAATAGTTGCCGGGTCAACAGGCGCCTGATTGTCCGCCCAGCCCTGGAAAATATCAAAACCCATTGCAGATATTACTGTCGGGTCCTTGCGAAACAGCGGCAGCTTGTCTTCAACTGCAATGCGCCGCGGCACCACCCAGCGCGGATTCAGCACCAGGTAGCGCAGCTGTTCGGAGAATACCGGCGTACGGCGATAGTCCTTGCCGACGATCACTTTCATATCCAGCTGGCGGCTGCCGTCCTGCCAGGCCTCCAGTTGATAGGCGGCAATATTCACCCGCAAGTGACGCCGCCCGAGGTCATTCGGCAGCCAGCGCCAGCGTTCCAGGTTTACCATGACCTGCTGAATCCGCTGATTACGATCAGTGTTCATTTCCTGCAAGGTTTTTCTCCCCACTACACCGTCGTCCTCAAGACCGTGACGTTGCTGAAACGTTTTTACCGCTTCGGCAACCGCACTATCGAACGTTGCATCTGTCAGATCATTATCAACAAGCAGCCCGGCTGCGGCCAACCGTGCGCGTAATGCAACAACCCGGTCACCGGCACTGCCGGGCTCAAGTGCGGGACCGGCAGGTACGACGGGCCAGTCAGGTTGCATACGTAAAGCAGCCAGTTGCCCGACCAGTTGCTGGTAACCGGTGTGTTGTGGCAGGAGTTCTGCCAGAGACGCACCGATGCGTCCAGTGGCCAGCGCCTGCTCAAGGTGTGCAACGAGATCAATCGACTTGCGCTCCACCTGCCAGTCCTTATCCAGCTGCGCCGGGTCGACATACCCTGACAGGAAATGACTGGCAAGACCCAGGTAGGCAGACGTGGCGGCCAGCTCCAGATCGGTTGTGGATACCGCTTCAGGCCGGCCGTTGATTTTTTCCAGCGTCTCCCAATGGTAGTCAGACGGCTCCAGGCCATGGGCGAATGCGGCGGCAACCAGTTCACGCAATTCATTCACCTGGTGTGAAGGACGATTTTCAATGCTCCATGCCGGTTGATATGCGCGCTCGGAATAAAAACGCTGTACCAGCTGGCCGGCCGGTCCCCGCAAGACGCCCACCGCCAACGGATCGGCCTGCGCTTCCATGCGTAGCCGCAGGTTTTCGCCTACCGCGGCATCCGCCAGGACTATCGTACAGGACAAAGACAGCAGTAAACCCAGTAGCAACTGGACTGATACGCTTGCCGTTCTGGATTCAGCCAAAATTCATTCCCGTAATTTTTCCAGTAATCAGTGAGCGCAGTCAGGCCCGTCGCGAGAAAAGCACAGCTGCGTATTGCGGGCTGCATTGATGTTCTGCGACAGGACCTCGATGTATGCCTGACCACCAAACATCGAGTCTGACATGATGACATTCGGCATTATAATCCCGGGTACACCGCATGGACTGCCATGTCACCATCACTTTAACTCTGCAGGCGGCAGCGTACCCCTCTCTACTGCGGCCGTGTACTTATATCTACTGCCTGAAATGTCATCAAATATCCGCCCGGCCGGTATTACTGTTTAATATAGTAAACAACGTGACGACTATGCCTTGAAGCCCTGCCTGCAAAGCCGGCCGTCATTCAGACTCTGCGCGAAACACCAGGGTCACACCTGCAGCTCAGCGACCGGGTTACCGACAAGCAATATCACTGGATCGTCATTTCCCCTGAATTACAATGCATTAGCTCGCGCGGTTGCCCGGCCGGATTCCAAATAACAGGCAATACCCGGAATGATAACCGGAGGGCGCGCACAAGCCAGGCCCGAAGAATTGATATCAACATTCAGAACCACATATATTAACTACCGGGAACACATGCATCGCAAACAGGGCTGGTGCCCGCCAACCCCGGTGCCCGACCCGTTCACCGGAGTCCAGTATGGATTTTAAAGACTACTACAGGATCATGGGTGTTGAGCGTACTGCCAGTCAGGACGAGATCAAGCGCGCCTATCGCAAGCTGGCGCGCAAGTATCACCCCGATGTCAGCAAAGAGGCAGATGCCGAAACGCGCTTCAAGGAAGTGGGCGAAGCATACGAGGTACTCAAGGATCCGGAAAAACGTGCGGCCTATGATCAGCTGGGCGCTAACTGGAAAGCCGGTCAGGACTTCAATCCCCCGCCCGGCTGGGACACCGGTTTTGAATTCAGTGGCGGTGGTTTTACGGGTGGCGACGCCTCGGCCTATAGTGATTTCTTTGAATCATTATTCGGGCATGACTTCCGCTCGGCGCAAACGGGGCGCAGACAGGCTGGTTTTGGCGCGCGCGGTGAAGACCATCATGCCAGGGTGCAGATTGACCTGGAAGATGCCTACCATGGCGCCACGCGCAGCATCACCCTGCAGCATCCGGAGCTGGACAGCAGTGGCCACGTCAGCAGCAGGCAACGCACCCTGAATGTTAAAATTCCCAGGGGAGTAAAACAGGGACAGCGCATTCGTCTCACCGGCCAGGGCGCACCCGGCCTGGGTGCAGGCCAGGCCGGCGACCTGTACCTTGAGATCGATTTCAAGCCACATGGCATGTACCGGGTGGACGGCCACGATGTCTATCTCGACTTGCCGGTTACCCCGTGGGAGGCCGCACTGGGCGCGGCCATCAAGGTGCCGACGCCTGACGGGCCGGTCGATCTTAAAATACCGAAAGCAACCCGCAGCGGACAAAAACTTCGCCTGAAGGCGCGCGGCATTCCCGGCAAACCCCCAGGCGACCTCTACGTCGTCCCGCAAATCACCTTGCCACCGGCAGACACTGATGCGGCAAAGGCCCTGTATCGAAAAATGCAACAGGAACTGGCCTACAACCCGCGCAGCAAATTGGGAGTGGAAACCTCATGAACCAGAAAACAGTGAGCGGAATCCTTCTGGATGAACAGCTTGAACTGTCACTGAACGACCTGTGCCGTGCCTGCTCACGTTCTGCTGAATGGGTAATAGAACTGGTTGAAGAAGGTGCACTGGAACCCATCGGACAGGAGCAGTCTCGCTGGCGATTTACCGGCAGCAGCCTGCGCAGGGCGCAAACCGCCATGCGACTGCAACGCGACCTTGGCATCAACCTGGCCGGTATCGCACTGGCACTGGACCTGCTGGACGAGATTGAAACCATGCGTGCGCAACTACGGCAACTGGAATAACGGGCTGGACGTATTCACCACCCTGGCAATACATCGACACGGACCTGCCAACAGGAACAACAGCATCCGTGCCAGTCGAAGCATCCACGGATAACAGGCCGGGATAAATATATCCGGTCTTTTTCCGGATTGTTGCAAATCATAAAAAACAGCATATAGTTAATTGTACAAGTCGCCTGATTTATAAGGCTGATGTCTTATGCATCCGGTCGTCCCTGAAACTGATTTAACTGCGTGCTTCTATCAGGCCCATGGACACATTAACTGAACTTCAAAATACCATTTCCGACATGGTGCAGGCCGGCAAGGGCATACTGGCAGCTGATGAAAGTGCCCCAACGATTGCCAAGCGCTTTGCCGCCATCAATGTCGAATCCACCGAGGCGCTCCGCCGCAGTTACCGCAGCCTGCTGTTCACCACACCAGGCCTCGATAAATTTATAAGCGCCGTGATCCTGTTTGAAGAAACGCTGACACAGCAGTCAGATGACGGCACACCACTAGCGGAGGTACTTGCAAGCCAGGGCATCGTACCCGGCATCAAGGTGGACAAGGGCTTCCTGCCACTCGCCAACGCACCCGGCGACAAGGTTACACAGGGGCTGGATGGCCTTGCAGAGCGACTGCAGGCGTACAAGACGCAAGGCGCACGCTTTGCGAAATGGCGCGAGGTATACCCGATCAGCGAGCACAACCCGACAGCACTCGGCCTCAGGGCCAACGCTGAAACGCTGGCGCGCTATGCCGCCATCTGCCAGTCAGAAGGCGTGGTGCCGATCGTGGAACCCGAGGTACTGATAGATGGCGGCCACACTATCGAGCGTAGCGCAGAAGTCATCGAAGCAGTCCTGCAAAGTGTGTTCCAGGCGCTGCACCTGCACAAGGTGGTCCTCGAGTGCATCGTGCTAAAGCCCAGCATGGTGACGCCGGGTAAAGACTTCACACCCGGCGCCAGCCCTGAACAGGTGGCCGAGTCAACTATAAATGTCTTCAGGCGCACGGTACCGGCTGCAGTGCCAAGTATTAATTTCCTCTCGGGCGGGCAGACACCGGAACAAGCTACGGCCAATCTTAATGCCATGAATGCGCTATATCCGGGCGCCCCATGGGAACTGTCATTTTCCTACGGGCGCGCACTGCAGGAACCGGCGCTGAAAGCCTGGCAGGGAAAAGCCGAGAATGCAGATGCAACACAACAGGCGCTGTATCAGCGCGCCTTGCTTAATGGCGCTGCCCGCAACGGTGAATACTCACCCGCCATGGAAAAATAATATTCATTTTGAAAAGGGGCCGGATACATTAATTATCGATCAAAATGTATCCGGCCCCTTTTTCCGTATTGAGCCCTGCATCGGTTATCCACCCCAACCCGCACTAGCGTCACCCGGAAGGCTAAAGAATGGCCGGTGACTGCCGATGGCATCAGTAGAGTTGCCTGCCATGGAAGGCATGGACACGTTCTGTAAAGTCATGATAACAAGGATTCCAGTCATGCAAATGCGTTCACACGCAGCACCCGTCCGCTGTAACCCGTTCTATACCAGAGCAATACAATGCACCCCCGCTCCCGTGGTGCAGAACATCAAGATGCCAGCCGCATGAGTACCCCGCGGCATCACGCCCTGGCATACCTGGGGACACTACCTGCCCGCTTCTTCCGCCTGTTCCGCCGTCGGCACGCTGCCGGTCCGGAGACTGCACCCGCAACCGCACAGGAACCGGATACATGCGCTGTTGCTGATACGCCTGACAATCCCGACGTATCCGGCACGATGCTACTGAACCCGGATTGCGCCTCCAAGCTGGTGCATGCCGTCATCCTGGATAATTCCGCCACGCCAGCGAAACAGGCATCGAACACAACCGGGAAATTACGCGTCCTGATATGCGAAGATGATGATGAAATCGCCGTGCTCAGCGAGTTCCTGTTGCGTAATGCCGGCTTCGATGTCGAACAGGCCGAAGACGCCGAAGCTGCCAGGGAATTCATCAAGACCGGGCAATACGACATCATGATCCTTGACCTGGGTTTGCCTGGCATCGACGGCCTATCATTTGTCCGCGAACTCGAAGACACCGGAATCGACTTGCCTGTAATCATTGTCTCAGCCAATGCCTCACGGGTTCGCGAAAAACTGCACACGCCACCCGCCTTCGTGGTCGACTGGATCGACAAACCGGTAGAACAGCAACGGCTGGTTAACAGCGTGATACAGGGTGTACAAACCACAGCGACAACCGGTCGCCGCATTCTGCATATAGAGGACGATCCGGATATCATCGATCTCGTCCAGGCCATGCTGGATGACAGCTGGGAGGTAATCCCTGCCAACAGCATCCATGAAGGAAGGAATCGACTGATAGACGAACACTTCGATCTTGTCCTGCTCGATCTCAACCTGCCGGACGGATCTGGCCTGAGCCTGTTGCCGGACATTCGCGCACAGAAATATCCGGTTGCCATATTTTCAGAGACAGAACTTTCTGACATTCCATTCGATGACTTTGACGCGACGATTGTAAAATCGAAAACGACGCGGGCGAGCCTGCTAAAAACGCTACTAAGCCTGACAGACGTCGCATGAATAGTTTCAGCCCTGCACTGTCATACGGAAATTAACGCAAGCATGGCTCGCAACAGGACATTTCTGCAGGACAGCCTTCACAAAGACAACCGGGCAGCGAAGGACACTGCACAACAGACACTGGATGAATTGACCGCTGGCTATATAAAAAGACTCCCGGGAAAACTCGACGCCATCAGGCTTGCAACCCGCTCATTGCTCGGCGAAGCCAACACCCGTCATGCATTAAGTGAACTACAGACACTTGTACACAAACTATCCGGATCAGCCGGCGCCTATGATTGCAGCGCCGTCGGGACTGCGGCGCGCACTTATGAAAACCTGATCGAAAGCTGCCTCGATTCCGGGGCCGAACCCGACAGCGCAACCCTTGATCAGTTTGCGCAAAACCTGGCCAGACTGGAGAGCGCCATTTCCCTGCGGTTGTCAGAATATACAACTCCCCGGCCGGAATCTTCGAAGTAAAGCGCACAGGGGAATATGTTAATCCGCCATCACAGAAACAGGCCATGGCATTAAGGGAGTAGATCCCCATCCGGTATCAGCCTGCAAGGGGTTAGAGGCTGCATGCGACTTTCAGCTGCAAGCCAGCGGGGTCAACGAATATTGACTGCTTTTGCTGCACGCTCTATTGCACGCATGGAATGGGCAGTTGCCGAGGTCCGACCCTGTACACCTTATCCCCTTTTATTAGTCTAATGGTATGTTAATTGCCTCACTGCCATCACTATTCAGACACGTGCAGGTGCGATCATTCGAATCACGCGGCGGCATTACACTTGCTGAATAGCCTTTGCTGCGGCAGAAATCACCGCAGACCACACTAACGTGCTTTGTGCCGAGATTCCCGACACCGTATTGATGCAGAATTATCACCACGGCCGGTATAACGGTTGCCACAACTGACCCCAGGATATGACGACCGCTCAGCCCCGATTTGCTTTCAAGTCTTTTCCCGAAGATAAATCCGGCGACAGTAACCATTAGCCAGGCCGCCAGAAATGCAAGGGCAAACAGGGCGGGCAGTAGCTTTTCTGCAGGCGCGGGCCACGGATTATCGCCATATACAAAAATCCAGAGAAAGCCGGCACCGGCGCCGAAGACCAGCAATGCAAAACCCAGCGAAATAACAAGACCGGGCACACCGAACAGTACGGCATAAATGTATCGCTTCTTCATAGTCAATTCCGCAAGCGGGATCAGGGCACGGTTAATTCAAACACCCGGTGAAATTATGCGCTGATCGCGGTCTGATCTTCAGGCCGGCACTGCATACCCATGGTCGGCGTGGCCATCATGCGCCGCCATGACCCGGCCGATGTCAGGGCGCATGGTATCGGCGCCAAGGGACATACTGCCAGTCAAATGGAGTCAGTAGCTGTTAGCAAAGACTGGAGAGATCCGACCCTGCAGCTAGATTTGCCGGTGTGACAGATCAATGATACTCACGAGAACCAGCGACCGGCCATTGTCTGTGTAGGGATTCAGGGCCACCTCCACGGGGATGGTGGTATTGTCCTTTCTGACCGCTTTCAGCTCACGTCCAAAGCCCATGCGCCTGGCCTCCGGTTCACGCATAAACTGCTCGCGCAAACCAGCATGCTTCTCTCGCATACCGGCTGGCAGCAGCGTATCCACGTTGACGCCGTTGAGTTCCCCTCTTTGATAACCGAGCATTAAATCCACCGCGCCATTGGTAATCTCGATGCGACCCGTACTGTCCACGGACAGCAAACCGATACTGCTGGCCTCGACCAGGCGATGGAACCGTTCATCGAGCTCGTTCATACGCTTCAGGTCGTTGGCACGCTCTATTGCACGGGCAGCATCAACTTCCGCACGCCGCGCCCGGGCAGTGCCACTTAAATAGAAAGCCAGTACCAGGCCGTAAATTGACAACACAAAAATTGCGCCAAGGACCATCAACTCATGATTTTCACGGCGCACATCCTCCATGGTCTCGACAGGCCGATGCGCCAGCAACGACAGGGAGAGGTCATCGGAGATAAACTGGTCAAAGGCGACCAGGTGCTGCGGTGAATTCCGGATCATGCGTTTGAAGGTGGCAACCGGGGACAGTTTTCTCCATGTCCATAATCCGTCTGCGGTCTCCAGGCTACCCGTAAGTTTTGTGGACATAAGTGTCCAGACCTCCGGGTACGTTGCCGAAAAATCCGCCGCTGTGTCTGGCGCGTCTTCGGACATTACGTTCCCGAAATCAGCACTTAACAAAACGCCATCCTGGCTTACCAGCAGATACTCGACCTCCAGGTCAGTCTGGTCCGTGGTGCGGACAAACTCGAACAGGTACTTCATTTCGATGTTGATGACGATAATTCCACGCCTGCGCTGCTCACTGTCTGCCACGGGTGTAGCGATGCGCACGACTGGCAAGCGAGGTTGTTCGACCTGACCACGCTCCTCATACAGGTCAACGCGGGAGATATACAGTTCACCGGGGAGCAGCGCGTTGGCTCGCTTGAAATAGTATCGGTCACTCTTGTCCTGCAGGTCCTGCTGCGCCGTCACGGTGAGATTATCAAGCTTACGCTCTACCCGTGCCCGTTCGCGTCCGGCTTCATCGATCCAGCGAACCTGCTGATACAAGGGATTGCGCTGGGCAAGTATCAGGAAAGAGGATTCCAGTGACTGCAGCTGCGCCGGCCCGGACTCATCCAGAGCCTCCCGGGTAACGGCCTCGGTGGCAAGAGAACGCAGATGTTTGAGTGAAACCAGGATCTCTGAGCCAAGAAACCCGCTGATGAGATTCAGCCGGGCACCGTCATATTCAAGAATCTCGTCGACATGCGCGTCCATGCGCGCCGAGGCCACGAGATTGCCGATCACCAGGACCAGCGCCACTGCCGGCAGAAACAGACCGAGAAATACAAACTTGTTAGTTCGCATATGCCGGCCGCTACCGGCCTGGGCAGGTTCTGATTTCACATTCATCCGCAATATAGTATCAATCAACAGGACCAGAGCACATTTACTTCTTCCAGGTACACTATTTCACAGCCTGACTAAACAGCTTAAGCGTCCCGGCAAACGCTTATCAAGCCCGATTCTCATTCAGATGGAGGGCTTGACGAAGTTCGACCCAATCATTGTGTTATGCACTGGCGCTCGCAGCTTGCTTACCAACGGTTGTGCACCTCGGAGTCTTCCGTAGCGAAACCGCCCGGCTACAGTGCCAGCAATTCTTTCAGGAAAGCGTTCAAGCAGTAGTTGGAGTGAGGCCGGGGAAACCCTGTGGGAAACAGGGTCTGGAACCTGATTACGCCTTTTCAATAACCGGTCAGCGCAGATTGAATACTTTTGCTATTTACTCTATTTCGCCTGTGAAATGGGCTGTTTGAGCATACATATATAAAGAATCATTTTTTAACACATTCTTCATTTGGATCGATGGGCTGCCGAGGCCCGACCCAGACCCCCTTTCTTCATTTAGATGAATGGCTTGCCGCGGTCAGACCCCAGACCCGATGTTCCACTACATACTTAAGAACAATATGCCTCAAGACAGATTTCTGGCACTATTACATCAATCGGGTAAAACCCCGCAGTAAAATCAGAAAACATATATATAACAACCAGTTGTTAATTAGCAGCAAAACGATGGAGGCACACCCCATGAACAGAATCTCGATACCAGCCAGGCATCTGCTGGGCGCAATTGCGCTCGCCTTCCTGCTCTCCGCCTGCGGTGGCGGTGGCAGCGGTGGCGCTGGCGGCGGCGGCAACAACAGCAGTGGACTATCTCTCTCCATCACCGATGCCCCGGTTGATGATGCCAACATTGCCGAAGTCTGGGTACGCTTCACCGAGGTGATCATCCATCCCGCCGATGGCAGCGCTGCCATCGTGCATAGCGTGGAAGACGACAGCGACCCGAACAACATCACGCCCTACCGCGACATCGAATTGAAGGCACTGGTCGGCGGCAAAACCAGTTTGCTCGGCACAATCCCGCTGGAAGTTGGCGACTATGACGGGGTAAGGCTTGTGATCGACCCCGACTACACGTATGTGGTCGAAACCGGTGGCGGCAGTTACCTGGTGAAATGCCCGAGTTGCAGCCAAAGCGGCTTCAAGCTTAACCGTCCTTTCACAATCGACACCACTGGCTGGATCGATTTTGTTATCGATTTCGACCTGCGCAAGTCGCTGACATTGTCACAGCCGAACAAGCCACGCGCAGATTTCCACTATATCCTGCGCCCGACGCTGCGCATTATCGATACTGAACTGGCAAGCTCCTTTATCCATGGCATTGTGACTGACCAGCGCTCCGAGCAAGTCAACCCGGCCACAGCGGACGCCTGCTGGGTATATGTTTATCCAGGTGATGCGAACAGCATTGTGCCGGATGATATTTGCCTCGACACCAGCGCCTGTCCGGTCGCCGACCGGCCATTACTGGAAACACCGGTAACCTTCGATAGCGCCAGCGGTGAATACGTCTATAACACCGGCTTCATCTATCCCGGTCTGTACACGCTGGCGTTGCTGTGCGAGGCAGATGATCCGGATGTAGACGAAGGGCTGCTGCTGTTCATGAATGAAACCGACATACAGGCTGATGCAGTCGCCGGTGGCGCGCAACAGGATCTCGCATTGCAAGACGTACCGATCCTGTCGATCACCAAGACACTGGACGGCAACGCCGATGAAGACGCCTCCAATACGGTGACGGTGAACGACACGCTGACCTACCGCATGCTGCTGTCCAATAACGGCAACGTCACACTGACCAACGTCGATGTGTCCGACCCGCTGCTTGGACCAGGCGCACTGAACTGCAGTGCTGCACTGCCGGCATCACTGGCACCGGGCACCACACTCGACTGCACGGGCGACTACATCGTGCTGGCCACCGACACCACCATTATCAACACCGCGACTGCCATCTCTGACCAGGCCGGCCCGGTGACTGACTCGGTAAGTGTGGATGTGATCGTGCCATAAGAGTAATTAACAGGGGCGGTGACAAATCAGGATCGAACCCTGCTGTCACCGCCCCTGACCGGGTTTCGGGAATTACATATGCTCGCGCCCGGGCCCCAGCAATGGACAGAGGAAGTACCTGTCACCACTATCCATTACACCGTCTTCATTCAGGTCGATCCACCAGCGTCCACCGAGATGCCCCGGCGCACCCGGCCCGAATTCAGTCGACAGTCCGTTCTCACCTGGTATCAATTGCTGGAACCTGCCTTGTGCTGGCAACGGGTCAGCAACGACAATCGAGTCGTAATACAGCCCCTGTGAAGTCACGAATACGACCGGGCCGGTACCACGCCCGGTGTCACGGTCTTTTGCATAGGCGGCGACGGTCATCATCATGGCCGCGCCCACCAGGCATGCAGCAGCCGGTATTTTCAAAGCTTTCATAGCTGAACTCTCCAGTTTCCATTCCGTTATCGGGAGTCCATTGTCACCAGGCACCATCACGCGGATATCACCTGGAAATCACGAATTGATCACGAAAAGAATCGATGAA